>DXWR01000051.1 GCA_019416775.1 Oscillospiraceae bacterium
CACCAAATGGAATGCCGTCAAGGCGCCGGCGCTGACCCCGTAGGCCAGCCATTTGGGAAAACGGGACGGGCGGTATCCCAAAAACTGAAAGAGAAACCAAACGCTGAGCAAGCACTGGCAGCCTCCCAGCAGCAGCCGGAATTCCGGCCACAGCAGCTGTGACATGGCCTTCACCTCCGCTGAAATTGCATAAATTTTGCTTTGGCCTGGTCCTTTTCCTTGCGGCTCACCGGCAGTTGGACCCCGTTGGACAGGGTGACGGTGCGGCAGGCCGGGTCGAAATACCGGATGTGGGCCAGGTTCACCAAATACTGCTTGTGGATGCGGATGAAATCGTACTGTTCCAGCTCCTCCTGCCTGCGGCGCAGCACACCCCGTTCCAGCAGGGGAGGGGCGGAACCGGCCAGAACGTACTGCAAATAGTGGCCCTCGCTTTGGAGGTAGAGAATGTCCCGGATAGCTACCGAACGGCTGCCGGTCTGGCCGTCGGAAATAGTCAGGAGGGTGTCCTGCTGGAAGCGGCGCAGCAGTTTTTGCAGCACCCGTTCCAGATCGGGGAAGGGCTGGTTGGCGTCCCCCTTGCAGATAAAGTGAAAGGGCTGGTAGTCAAAGCTTTGGTGCATCAAATCCTCCCGGGCGGTGACAAAAATAATGGCGCTTTGAGGGGAGCTTTGCCGGATGGTTTCCGCCAGGTCAAACCCGGATACCCGGGGCATGGCAATGTCCAGAAAAAACAGGTGAAAGGACTGCTTGGAAAGATCCTCCAACAGGTCTTTGCCGTTGGAGTAGGCAGTCAGCGTAAAGGAGATCCGGTTCTGCTCCAGGATGGACCGAATCTGTTGTTCCAGGAGCCTGCGGATCACCGCTTCATCATCGCAAAGTGCAATGGATAACATCGGCTTCACCTTCTATTACAAAATGTTTTTAGGCAAAAAAAGAAACCTGAATGCAACTCTGCATCCAGGCTTGCTTTTTGGCGGAGAAGAGGAGACTCGAACTCCTGCGCCGGTTTTGACCCGACCTACGCCCTTAGCAGGGGCGCCTCGTCACCAACTTGAGTACTTCTCCAAGCGTTGACGTGCCAAAGGCATATATTACATTCGCAGCAAAGCAGCTGCGCCCCAGAGAATGGCGGAGAGAGTGGGATTCGAACCCACGGTACGTTGCCGTATCACTGGTTTTCAAGACCAGCTCCTTAAACCGCTCGGACATCTCTCCGAGAAACGCTGTGCAGCGAACTGACAACGTACAAATATTATCACACTTTCCGGAGATTGTCAAGGGGGTAATCTCAATTTTTTTCGTTTTCTTTGGTCTGTGCTTTTTTCTGGGGTTCTTCCATGGAAAAGTTGAGAAAGGCACGGGCCCCGTCGTCCACAAAGGCCATGGTCATTTTGGCCAGAGTCTGGGGGGACTGCTTCCGGCCGGTGAGCAGCCAGTGCTGCATAATGCCGATGCAGCCGTTGACCAGATAATTATAATAGTAGTCCGCCGCCGCTTCCTGGGCCTGGTAGTCCCGGATAAACCGGCGGATCAGCCTGGGCCGCAGTACGCTGCGGATCCGCCGCAGAAAGACATTGGACCGGTCCTGCTGAAAGATGGCCACGCAGGCCTGGTAGTTTTGGGTAAAGTATTCGAAGATGTCCAGGATGATGTAGGGGGCGGGATCCTCGTCCTCCTGCACCTGGGAACAGTGGGTCTCCACCGCCCGGTTGAGTTCGTCCATAATCCCCATCTGCACGGCGTCGTAGAGCTCGTATACATCGTGATAGTGAAGGTAAAAGGTGCCCCGGTTGATGTCCGCCTTTTGACAGAGTTCCCGCACGGTGATCTGTTCCAGCGGCTGGTGCTGCATCAACGCCAGCAGGGACTGCTGTAAGGCTTCGCAGGTGCGCTTGACCCGGCGATCCGGCTTTTTCTCCATAAAAACCCCTCCATTTCTCGACATATCCCAATTATATGTCGATTATACACCAAAAGTCAAGACTTTGTTTCTTGCAATGGTTTCCAGTCCCCGGTATAATGAAATTAAACGGGTTTTGGACCAAAAAATGTCTGACTGAGGTGATTTTTCCATGACCATGCGAGAGTTTTTAAGTGGGCAGGCCTTTGACTGCTACACCCATTTCGGCGCCCATCCCACCCGGGACGGCGTGCGGTTTCGGGTTTATGCCCCGGGCGCCAGATATGTGCAGCTCATCGGGGAGTGCAACCATTGGCAGGGGGAGGAGATGTACCGGGAAGAGCAGGGCTGTTGGACCGTGACCCTGCCCCAGGCTTGGATCGGGATGCTGTATAAATATAAAATTACCTGCCAGGACGGTTCCGTGGTGGACCACAGCGATCCCTTTGGCTTTTCCACCCAGCTCCGGCCGGACTCCGCTTCCATCGTCTGCGATTTGAGCCGGTTTACCTTTTCCGATGAGGAATGGATGAAAAACCGGGACAAAAATTATAACCGTCCCATGAGCATCTACGAGGTCCATCTGGGCAGCTTTGTGCAAAATCCCGACGACCCCAACGGCTGGTACAGCTACGAAGCCCTGGCTCCCAAGCTGATCGCCCACTGCAAGGAGCACGGTTTCACCCACCTGGAACTGCTGCCCATCAGCGAGCATCCCTCCGACAACAGCTGGGGCTACCAGACCACCGGGTTTTTCGCCCCCACCTCCCGGTACGGCACCCCCATTCAGCTGATGAGTTTTGTGAACCAGTGCCACCAGCAGGGCATTGGGGTCATCACCGACTTTGTGCCGGTGCACTTTGCCATTGACGCCTACAGCCTCCACCGGTTTGACGGCACCCCCCTGTACGAGTACCCCGATGAGGATACCGGCTACAGCCAGTGGGGCAGCCATAACTTCAACTTTGCCAAAGGGGAGACCCGGAGTCTGCTCCAAAGCGCCGCCAACTATTGGCTGGACGTGTACCACTTTGACGGCATCCGGATGGACGCCATCTCCAACGCCATTTATTGGCTGGGGGATTCCCGGCGGGGAGTGAACCAGCGGGGGGTGGAGTTTATCCAGCAGATGAACCTGGGCTTGAACCGGCTGCACCCCACCTGTATGCTCATGGCGGAGGATTCCTCCGACTTTTTGAAGGTCACCGCCCCGGTGGAGTACGACGGCCTGGGCTTTGACTATAAGTGGGACATGGGCTGGATGAACGATACCCTCAACTACTTCAAGCTGGAACCTTTGGCCCGGAAGTACCACTACAACGACATCACCTTTTCCATGCAGTATTTCTACAACGAGCTGTTTTTGCTGCCCTTCTCCCACGACGAGGTGGTTCACGGCAAAGCCACCATTGTGCAGAAGATGTGGGGAGACGACTATGAGCAGAAGTTTGCCCAGTGCCGGGCGCTGTACGGCTATATGTTTGCCCACCCCGGCAAAAAGCTGAACTTCATGGGCAATGAGATCGCCCAGTTCCGGGAATGGGACGAGAGCAAGAGTCAGGATTGGGACCTTTTGTCCTATCCCATGCACGACGGCTTTCTGCATTACTTCTCCCGGTTAAACCAGCTGTACCGGCAGCTGCCCGCCCTCCACGACGGGGAATACAACAGCGCCTGCTTCCGCTGGCTGGAGGTGGACGCCCCGGACCAAAGCGTCTTTGCCTTCCGCCGCTCCGCCCAGGGACAGACGGTGGTGGTGGTGCTGAACTTCTGCGATGTGCCCTGGAGCAAGTTCCGCCTGGGACTGGAAGAAGCCTGCACCCTCACTCCCCTGATTTCCAGCAGCTGGACCTGCTGGGGCGGGGAAGAGGAGCAGTCCACTCAGGTTTTGGAGTCGGAGCCCATCCCCCAAAAGGAGTGGGAACATTCCGTGGTGCTGGATCTCCCGCCCTTTTCCGCCCAGTGGTTTTTGGCAGAACCGATGGAGGACCAAAAAGAAAAATTTTCCAGATGAAATCCTTTTCCCTGTCAGGGAGAAAACCATCTTCCCTCCTTGTTTCCCGGAGCAGCACGCTTCGGGAAATTTTTTGGCCAAAGAAGCAGGGAAAAATCCTCAGTCTTTTGGGGAAATTTTGGAAATCTGCCGGATTTTGGGAAATCCGGTTGACTACACTGTTTTAGTATGGTATAATCGAACTCACCAAAGGATACAATATCTTGTAGCATACTGCAACAAGACTACAATTTATCCTTCTTCTGTTTGAAATCAAAGGAGTGAATGCCAATGAAGCACCAGTTCTGCCCCCAGTGGGAAGGGTTCGTACCCGGCAAATGGGATCACACCATTAATGTCCGGGACTTCATCCTGAAAAATATCACCCCCTATGACGGGGATGAGTCTTTCCTCACCCCGCCCACCGAAGCTACCAAAACTTTGTGGGATCAGGTCATGGAGCTGTCCAAAAAGGAACGGGAAGCCGGCGGTGTGCTGGATATGGACACCAAGATCGTCTCCACCATCACCAGCCATGGCCCGGGTTATCTGAACAAGGATCTGGAACAGATTGTGGGGTTCCAGACGGACAAGCCCTTCAAGCGTTCCCTGCAGCCCTTCGGCGGCATCCGCATGGCCATGAACGCCTGCGAAACCAACGGCTATCACGTGGATCCGGAAGTGGTGGAAATCTTCACCAAATACCGCAAAACCCACAACCAGGGCGTGTTCGATGTCTACACTCCTGAAATGCGCTTGGCTCGGAAGAGCGCCATCATCACCGGCCTGCCCGACGCCTACGGCCGGGGCCGGATCATCGGCGACTACCGCCGGGTGGCCCTGTACGGCGTGGACCGGCTGATTGCCGACAAGCAGAACCAGAAGGACACCTCCTTGGTGCGGATGACCAGCGAAAACATCCGCCTGCGGGAAGAGCTCACCGACCAGATCAACGCCCTCCATGATCTGAAAAAACTGGGAGAAATCTACGGATTGGATATTTCCCAGCCGGCTCAGAACGCCAAGGAAGCGGTGCAGTGGCTGTACTTCGGCTACCTGGCCGCCGTCAAGGAACAGAACGGCGCCGCCATGAGCCTGGGCCGCACCTCCACCTTCCTGGACATCTATATTCAGCGGGATTTGGATCGGGGCATCCTCACCGAGCAGCAGGCTCAGGAACTCATCGACCACTTTATCATGAAGCTGCGTCTGGTGAAGTTCGCCCGGACCCCGGAATACAACGAGCTGTTCAGCGGCGACCCCACCTGGGTCACCGAATCCATCGGCGGTGTGGACGTCAACGGCAACCATATGGTCACCAAAAACTCCTTCCGCTATCTCCACACCCTGGACAACCTGGGCCCCGCTCCCGAACCCAATATGACGGTGCTTTGGGCCAAAAAGCTGCCCCGGAAGTTCAAGGAATACTGCGCCAAGATGTCCATCAAGTGCTCCTCCATCCAGTATGAGAACGACGACTTGATGCGTCCCATCCACGGCGACGACTACGCCATTGCCTGCTGTGTGTCCTCTATGCGGGTGGGCAAGGAGATGCAGTTCTTCGGCGCCCGTGCCAACCTGGCCAAGTGCCTGCTCTACGCCATCAACGGCGGCGTGGACGAACGGCTGAAGATTCAGGTGGCCCCCAAATACCGTCCCGTGGAAGGGGATTACCTGGACTACGACGACGTAATGGAAAAGTACGAACAGATGATGGAATGGCTGGCAGGGCTTTACGTCAACACCCTGAACATCATCCACTATATGCACGACAAATACTGCTACGAAAAATTGCAGATGGCCCTCCACGACCGGGAAGTGAAGCGCTACTTTGCCACCGGCATCGCCGGCCTCAGCGTGGTAGCGGACTCTCTCAGCGCCATTAAGTATGCCAAGGTCAAGTGCATCCGGGATGAAAACGGCATTGTGGTGGACTACGACGTGGAAGGAGATTTCCCCAAGTACGGCAACAACGATCCCCGAGTGGACGACATTGCCGTGGAGATTGTCCACAAGTTTATGGACATGATCCGCAAGCACCACACCTACCGCCACAGCGTTCCCACCATGTCCATCCTCACCATCACCTCCAACGTGGTGTACGGCAAGAAAACCGGCAACACCCCCGATGGACGGAAGATGGGCGTGCCCCTGGCCCCCGGCGCCAACCCCATGCACGGCCGGGATACCCACGGTGCGGCGGCCAGCTTGTCCAGCGTCAGCCGCCTGCCCTTTAGGGACGCCCAGGACGGCATCAGCAACACCTTCACCATCATCCCCGACGCCTTGGGCAAAAACGACAAGGTGTTTATGGGAGATCTGGATCTGGACCTGTTGGCAGACCAAGACTGAGTTTCCTGTTTGGGAAAGGAGGCGTGTCCCATGAATCCGGAGCAGCAAGAAGTGGACAAGCTGGTGGATTTACTGGACCAGCTCATGGAACAGGGTTCCGGCCATGTGAACTTTACGGTGGCGGAAGGGGAAGGGATTTCCTATGAAACCCAAAATACCTCCGCCTGCCAGACCGGGAACTGTGCCTGCCGGGAACCCACCCTTCATCAAGGCATCGACGACGATGCTCAGTAACATCGGTTGATTTTCCTTTTGAAAATGAAATAGGAGGTAGCAACTATGGAAGCCAATCAGAATCAAGTGAACAATCTGGTGGATCTGCTGGACGGCTATGTGGAAAAAGGCGGTCACCACCTGAACGTCAATGTGCTGAATCGGGAAACTTTGCTGGATGCCCAGAAGCACCCGGAAAAGTATCCTCAGCTCACCATCCGGGTTTCCGGTTATGCCGTCAACTTCGTCAAGCTCACCAAAGAGCAGCAGGACGATGTGATCAGCCGGACCTTCCACGAATCTCTGTAATGGAATCTCATTGGGTTGGAGGAGCAGGGTTTTCCTGTTCCTCTTTCCTGCATTAGGAGGCGGTTTGTATGATTGGCTATGTCCACTCCCTGGAAAGCTTTGGAGCCATGGACGGCCCGGGCATCCGGTTTGTGGTATTTATGGAAGGATGTCCCATGCGCTGTCAATACTGCCATAACCCGGACACCTGGGAGATCCGCAAAAAGACTCCCATGACGGTAGAGGAGATTTTGCAGCAGTACGACGGCTGTAAGGAATTCTGCCGGGGCGGCATCACCGTCACCGGCGGGGAACCGCTGGTGCAGATGGAATTTGTCACCCAGCTGTTCACTCAGGCGAAACAGAAGGGGATTCACACCTGCCTGGACACCAGCGGCATCCTCTTTGACCCCCAGCACACCGAAAAAATGGACAAACTTCTTGCCGTCACCGATTTGGTGATGCTGGACATCAAGGAAATCGATCCCCAAAAGCATCTGGCCCTCACCGGACAGCCCAACGAAAAGATTTTGGCCTACGCCCAATATCTGGCTCAGAAGGGCATTCCCATCTGGATCCGCCATGTGGTGGTGCCGGGCATTACCGACGATCCCAAAGACCTGTTTGCTTTGGGGGAATTTATCGCCGGGTTAAAGACCATCAAGGCCCTGGATGTACTTCCCTACCACGATATGGGCAAGGTGAAGTACAAGGCCCTGGGCATCCCCTATCCCTTGGAGGAAGTGCCCCCTTTGTCCAAGGACGATGCCGCCAAGGCCAAGGACATCATCCTCTCCGGCATGAAAAAGCGATTGAAAGAGGAGCGAAACCAAGGGTTGCGCCGCTGAATTTTTTCTTCCCTCAAACGTAAAAGTTTGGGGGAATTTTTTTGTAGAATTTTAAATTTTTTCAAATTACGAATATGCTGAAAAATCCATTGACTTCTGTCAATAATATGGTAAACTGAAGATAAGTAGGGCGATACAAATAGAATTGCATCGGCGCACACCCTAAATTTTAGTAAAATAAAACAAACTAGGAGGGATACTATGGATTGGTGGATCTATTTGATTCCGGTATTGGCTGGCTTGCTGGCCCTGGTGTTTGCGGTGTACTTTGCCTTGTTTATCCGCAAACAGGAGGCGGGCAATCCGCGGATGAAACAGATCTCCGGCGCCATCACCACCGGCGCACGGGCCTTTTTGCTTTCGGAGTATAAGATCTTGGTGATCTTTGCCGCGGTGCTGTTTGTGGTGATTGGGCTGGTGATCAGTTTTCCCACGGCCATCTGCTTTTTGATCGGCGCCTTGTTTTCCACCTTGGCCGGGTACTTCGGCATGACGGTGGCCACTATGGCCAATGTGCGCACCGCCAACGCTGCCCGGAAAAGCGGGATGAACCAAGCGCTGAAAATCGCTTTCCGGGGCGGCGCGGTGATGGGCTTGTCGGTAGTGGGCTTAGGCATAGTGGGCATGGGCCTGATTTTCCTGTTTTTGGTGAACACCTACGATCTGGCCAGCGACAGCACCATGCTGAACATCTTCACCGGATTTAGCTTGGGGGCCTCCTCCATCGCCCTGTTTGCCCGGGTGGGCGGCGGGATCTACACCAAAGCCGCCGACGTGGGGGCAGACCTGGTGGGGAAGGTGGAAGCCGGGATTCCGGAAGACGACCCCCGGAACCCTGCCACCATCGCCGATAACGTGGGGGACAACGTAGGCGACGTAGCCGGTATGGGCGCGGATCTGTTTGAAAGCTACGTGGGTTCCATTGTTTCTGCCATCACCCTGGCCTTTGCCGCTTCCTACACCGGTTCCGATGCCATCACCGGGGCCATGTTCCCCCTGCTGCTCTGCGCCATGGGTATTCTGGGCTCGGTGATCGCCGCCTTTTTCGTTCGGGGCAAGGAAAACTCCGACCCTCAGCGGGCTTTGAATTTAGGAGAATATATCGCCACCGGCTTGGTGATTGTGGGGGGCTTGCTGCTGAGCTGGTTCATGATGGGCTCTCGCAACCCCTTTTGGGCGCTGCTGGCCGGTTTGGTGGTGGGCACCGCCATCGGCAAACTCACCGAACTGTACACTTCAGATAAGTACAAATCGGTGAAGAGCATTGCCGAAAGCTCCAAAACCGGTTCCGCCACCAATATCATCACCGGCCTCAGCGTGGGCATGAAATCCACTGCCATTCCCGTACTGTTTATCGTGGCGGGGATTTTAGTGGCCTACGCCTTTATGGGCCTGTACGGCATTGCCTTGGCGGCCGTGGGGATGCTCTCCACCACCGGCATTACGGTGGCGGTGGACGCTTACGGCCCTATTGCGGACAACGCCGGAGGCATTGCGGAGATGAGTGAACTGGACCCCCATGTCCGGGAAATCACCGATAAGCTGGACAGCGTGGGCAACACCACTGCCGCCATTGGGAAAGGCTTTGCCATCGGCTCCGCCGCTTTGACGGCGCTGGCCCTGTTTGCCTCCTTTGCGGAGACGGCGGGAATCGCGTCCAATGGCATGAGCATCCTCAACGCTAAAGTGGTGGTGGGGCTGTTCCTGGGGGGCATGCTGCCTTTCCTGTTCTCTGCCTTTACCATGAGCAGCGTGGGCCGGGCCGCCAATAAGATGATTGACGAAGTGCGCCGTCAATTTCAGGAAAAGCCGGGCATCCTCCAAGGCAAGGAAGAGCCGGATTATTCCCGCTGTGTGGCCATTTCCACCAAGGCAGCTCTGCGGGAGATGATCCTGCCCGGCGTGATGGCAGTGTTGGCTCCTCTGGCAGTGGGCTTCCTGTTGGGTGTGGAGTGCCTGGGAGGCTTGCTGGCCGGTTCTTTGGTCACCGGCGTCATGCTGGCTATCTTTATGGCTAACAGCGGCGGCGCCTGGGATAATGCTAAAAAGTATATCGAAAGCCTGCCGGAGCACGGCAAAGGCTCCGACGCCCACAAGGCCGCCGTGGTGGGGGATACGGTAGGGGATCCCTTTAAGGACACCTCCGGCCCCTCTTTGAACATCCTGATTAAACTGATGACCATTGTGTCTCTGGTGTTTGTGCCCGCCTTTTTGGCGGTGAATGCCGGCGCAGGATTGTTGGTGTTTTAAGGGATGCAGCCGCTTCCGGTTTGGGGGCGGCTGATTCTTTTGAGGCATACTCCGTGATAAAATAGAGGCATTGGACAAGTCCGCCGGCTTGCGGTATACTAAGAATTGAAGAAAAGCCGCTTTCTGGGGCGGCAAGATTGCAAGGAGGAACCAAAATGAATTTGGATTTTACCTACTATAACCCCACAAAAATCTACTTTGGCAAAGACGCTCTCAGCAACCTTCCCGCTGAGCTGGCCCGCTACGGAAATACGGTGCTGCTGGTGTACGGCAAAGGCTCGGTGAAAAAGCTGGGCCTGTACGATCAGGTCATGGAAATGCTGGCTCAGGCCGGAAAAACGGTGGTGGAGCTGCCGGGCATCAAGTCCAACCCCACCTATGCCCAGCTTCAGGAAGGGGCACGATTGGTCCGGGAGCATCAGGTGGATCTGATCCTGGCTGTGGGCGGCGGTTCCGTCATCGACTGCTCCAAGGGTATCTCGGTGGCTGCTTACTGCGAAGGGGACCCCTGGCAGCGCTACTGGGTGGATATGGAAGAGGTCAACAACCCTATCGTCCCGGTGGGCAGCATCCTCACCATGGCGGGCACCGGTTCTGAAATGAACGGCGGTTCGGTGATTACCAACGATGAGGTCAAGATGAAAAACGGCCGGGTGTTTGAACCGGATGTGTACCCCAAATTTTCCATCCTGAACCCGGAATACACCTACACCGTCCCCAAGTACCAGATGGTCAGCGGCATCTTTGACACCATGTCCCATTTGATGGAGCAGTACTTCTCCGGTGAGGACGACAACACCACCGATTACCTCATTGAAGGGGTGATGGACTCCCTGATCCACAGCGCCCGGGAAGCCCTCCAGGACTCCCATAGCTACCAAGCCCGGAGTAATATCATGTGGTGCGCCACCTTGGGATTAAACACCCTTACCGGCCTGTCTAAGACCCAGGACTGGGAGGTGCACAACATTGAACACCAGATCGGCGCCTACACCGACTGCGCCCATGGAGCGGGCCTGGCGGTAGTCTCTCCCCATTATTACCGGTATATCGCCCCCTACGGTTTGGATCAGTTCGTCCGGTTTGCCCAAAAGGTCTGGAAGGTGGACACCACCGGCATGACCAAGGAGCAGGCCGCCATGGCTGGCATCGACAAGCTGGCGGAGTTTATCCGGGAGCTGGGCCTGCCCACCACCCTGCGGGAGTTGGGAGTGACCAGCCCGGAAATGGCGGCAGAGATCGCCAATTCCACCTATCCCGGCGGCGGATACAAAAAGTTGGACACCGCTGATATTCAGGAAATTTTGAAGCAGGCCTATTGATGAATGGCTGTAAATGAATCATAAAAAAGATCCCGGTGAGTTTGACGGCTCATCGGGATTTTTTTCGAATTTTAGGTTGAAACTTTGCCAAGT
>DXWR01000052.1 GCA_019416775.1 Oscillospiraceae bacterium
CAAACCGGCACAATTTTTGGAATCCGCCTTTTCCGTCGCTGTTTTGAGGGAAAAACGCCCAGTTTTGGCTAAAATCTCGGGGATTTCTCATTGATGATAGTAACTTAAAAAGTCCCCGATTTTCTCAATGGCCTCTTTGAGCACCTCCATTCGAGGCAGATAGACCACCCGGAAATGGTCCGGCTGATCCCAGTGGAAACCGCCGCCGTGGATGAGAAGAATCTTTTTGTCCCGGAGCAGATCCAGCGCGAATTTCTCGTCGTCGGTGATGTGGAATTTGTTTTGATCCAGCTTGGGGAACATATAAAAGGCCGCTTTGGGCTTCACCGCCGTGACACCGGGAATGCTGGTCATCATGTTGTACACCAGCTCCCGCTGCTCGTAGATCCGTCCGCCGGGCTTAATGTAGTTTTCCACACTTTGGTATCCTCCCAAGGCGGTTTGGACAATGGACTGGGCCGGGACATTGGAGCACAGCCGCATATTGGACAGCATCTTCAGTCCCTCGATGTAGTCCTTGGCCATGGCCTTGTTGCCGCTTAAAATCATCCAGCCGATGCGGTAGCCGGCGATCATGTGGGACTTGGAAAGCCCGCTGAAGGTGACGCAGAACAGGTCCGGCGCCAAGGAAGCAATGGAGACGTGTTCCGCGCCGTCCATCACCAGCCGATCGTAGATTTCGTCGGAAAAGATAATTAACTGATGCTGACGGGCGATCTCCACAATTTGTTCCAGCACCTCTTTGGGATACAGCGCTCCGGTGGGGTTGTTGGGATTGATCAGGACAATGGCCTTGGTGCGTTCGTTGATTTTCTTTTTGATGTCATCCAGATCGGGGTACCACTCTGCCTGTTCGTCGCAGACATAGTGCACCGCCGTACCTCCGGCCAGGGTGGCGCAGGCGGTCCACAGAGGATAGTCGGGGGAGGGGATCAAGATTTCATCCCCATTGTCCAAGAGAGCGGACATACAGAGGTTGATTAGCTCGCTGACCCCGTTGCCGGTGTAGATATCCTCCATGGTCACGTTGGGAATGTGCTTGAGCTGGGCGTACTGCATAATGGCTTTCCGGGCGGAAAACAGCCCCTTGGCGTCGGAATAGCCCTCACATTCGGTGAGCTGGCGGCGCATATCGTAGATCACTTCGTCCGGCGCATGGAATCCGAAGGGGGCCGGATTGCCGATGTTCAATTTCAGGATCTGGGTTCCTGCTTCCTCCATCCGGGCCGCTTCGTCCACTACCGGTCCCCGTACGTCGTACAGCACATGGTTTAATTTGGATGATTTTTTAAATTCCCGCATGGTGATTCCTCCTGTGGTTTCTTGATTTTGAGGTTGGCTTTGTGTTTCGTCTCCCCGCAGCCAGGTTTCTTCCACCTGTAAAGTAGCGGCCAAAAAGCGCAGAATGTCCCGCCGGGGCATGGTTTTCCCATTGACATATTGGCTGACGTGGCTTTTTCCCAGCTTTAGGCCCTGCCGGGCTGCCGCCTGCACCAAATCAACCTGCTTTTGGCCGCTCTGCTCCATGGCCTGCTTCAGCCGCTGGGCAAAGAGTTCTTTGGACAAGGCGCTCCCTCCTAAAGTTCAATTTCACAAGCACCATTATAACATGGTTTTTGAAAAATTCAACCCCTAATTTTCAATCAGCAGAAAAGTTCAATTTAAAACAAAACTAAAATTGAACTCACAATAGAACCCGCCGCCCCAAAAACCAAAAAAGACAAAGAAAAGGCCCTCCGGCCAAAAACCAGAGAGCCTGAAATAATGATTCAATGAAACAAAACAGCTTAAAACGCCATTTTTTCTTCCAGGAATGCCGCTACCTCATTGATAGGCAGCCGAACCTGTTCCATGGTATCCCG
>DXWR01000053.1 GCA_019416775.1 Oscillospiraceae bacterium
GCTCGGAGATGTGTATAAGAGACAGGGGGGGTATGCTATGCTAATTGCAGTTAGATTGAGCTAATTTGCTGAATCTTTTTTCTTTTCCCATAGGTTAGTTTAAGCTAACAAGGAATCAAACAAAGAGAAAGGGCAAAGCTATGAGTATTGTAATCGTGGGCGGAAATGAATGCATGGAGTGTCAGTATAAATCCATCTGCAAGGGATATGGCTGTAAGGCCAAGGTGTTTACCAAGGAAAACGGCTCTTTAAAAAAGAAGATGGGAACCCCGGACTTGTTGATTGTGTTTACCAACACGGTTTCCCATAAGATGGTTATCAGTGCTTCCCGGGAAGCGAAGCGCAACCATATCCCGGTGGCCCATGTGGCGTCCAGCAGTGCTTCCGCCCTGCATTCTTTTTTGTCGGAACGTTTTCCCGCTGTGGCAGGAGGAAGCTTATGAGCATTGAACCATATCTGATCGAGTATTGTTCTCCGACTCTGGCCCGGTTGAAGTCCGCCAACCTGTTCCGGATCTCCTTTTCCAACCGCCGGGAACTGGAACAGCAGCTGCTGGCCTGGAACCGGCTGCTGGGGCAGAAGGGAGTGCAGGTTTTGCTGCTGCGGGAGGAGGCCTGTCAGGCGTTGATTTACGTCTGCCGGATGGACCTGCTGCGGAGGGATCTGAAAAAACCCGGGGTGGGGGAATTTTTAAAAAAGCAGGGATATCCCACCTCGACGCTGGGAGACACCCTAAGCCAACTGCGCCAAAAGCTGCTGACCCAGGAATTTCCCCATGAAATCGGCATTTTCTTAGGGTATCCCCTGGATGATGTGAAGGGGTTTATTCAAAATCGGGGGAAGAACTGCAAGTGCGCCGGCTGTTGGAAGGTTTACGGCGATCCTTCCCAAGCAGAAAAGCTGTTTGCCCAATATCAAAAATGCCGGGAAGTGTACAGCCGTTTATGGCGGCAGGGACGGAGTGTTTGGCAGCTCACCGTGGCTGCTTGACATAAAAATTCTTTTGGAAAAGAGGTTTATCAAATGAGTAAAATTGCAGTGGTGTATTGGAGCGGCACCGGAAATACCCAGGCTATGGCGGAAAAGGTTCTGGAAGGGGCCAAAGAGGCGGGAGCAGAAGCGGATCTGTACACAGCCTCTGAATTCAGCGACAGCCAAGTGGACGATTACGACGCTCTGGCCTTCGGCTGCCCTTCTATGGGAAGCGAGCAGCTGGAAGACAGTGAATTCGAGCCCATGTTCAACAGCTGTGAAGGAAAGCTGAAGGGAAAGAAACTTGCCCTGTTCGGCTCCTACGGCTGGGGCGACGGGGAATGGATGCGCAACTGGGAAGAACAGTGCGCTTCCGACGGCGCCGTGCTGGTGTGTGATAGTGTAATCTGCAATGATGCACCCGATGACGAAGCCCAGGCTGCCTGTGCAGAGTTGGGAAAGGCGTTGGCGGAAGCGTAACTTTTTCTACATCCTCTATCTCTTTCTTTTGGGAAGAACTTGCTGCTGAGAGGTTCCGATTCCGGCGGCAAGTTCTTGTTTTTTTCTGTTTTGGACTTGGAGAAAGCGGAAAACATCAGGACGGAAGGAGGGCAGAATTTTCCAAGTCCGGTTCTTTTTTTGATACTTTCTGTCACACTGTGGTGAATTTGTGAACGAATCGTTATTTTTCCGGCAACTTTTTTCCCGCTCCCTTGACTTATGGCGGTTCATCTTCTAGTATAATAGTAAACAAGGAAATGGACTGGTAAGGAGGCGAAGCATTTGAACTGGCTGCGCAATTTTATGTACGGTCGCTACGGGATGGATAAGCTGAATTTTGTGCTTTTAATCACCGGCGTGGCCATCAATCTGCTGACTTCTTTGGTCGGCCGCTTTTTTATCTGGATTATGTACGGCTGGGTGTATACCATTATCTGGCTGATTGGGATCCTGCCCTTGGCTTTTGCCCTCTACCGGGCGCTGTCCCGGAACATCCACGCCCGCCAAAAAGAGCTGTACCGTTACCAGCGGTTTGAACAGTGGGTGAAACGGCTGTTCGGCCGGGGTAAAAGCAGCGGCCCGTACGGGAATGGCTCTTATGGAAATTCTTCTACCGTCTACACCAGCGGCAAAGAAGTAAAGGACCGGAAGAACTACAAATATTTCCAATGCCCTTCCTGCAAGCAAAAAATCCGTGTCCCCAAAGGGCGGGGGAAAATCCGCATTCATTGTCCCAAATGCGGCTGTGATTTTGTGAAGAAAACCTGATTATTTCCGTCAAGACTGTTCTGGTTTTGACGGCTTTTTTTGAGAAGAAGGGGCGTTTTCATAATTTTTGAGAATCCCTTGAAAAAACCCGGCCGATGCAGTATAATACTGTCGTTATCTTCTGTATTCCAGCAAGGAGGAGTCAACCGTTATGTATCAAATCGTGAAAAAACGTCAGCTCAACCAGGATGTTGTGCTGATGGAAGTCAAAGCCCCCTATGTGGCTGCCAAAGCCCAGGCTGGGCAGTTTATCATCTTTCGAGTGGACGAGCAAGGCGAACGGGTCCCGCTGACTGTGGCGGACTATGACCGGGAAGCCGGCACCGTTACCATCATCTTCCAGACCGTGGGAAACTCCACCAAAGAATTGGCCGAGCTGGGAGAGGGGGATTATATCCAGGATTTCGTAGGCCCCTTGGGCATTGCTTCTCACTTTGAGGGAGTGAAGAAGGCCTGCGTCATCGGCGGCGGTGTAGGCTGCGCCATTGCCTATCCTCAAGCCAAAGCCCTGTTTAACATGGGGGTTGATGTGGATTTGATCGCCGGCTTCCGCAACAAGGATATTGTAATTTTGGAAGACGAGATGAAGGCGGTGTGCAACCGCTTTGTACTCTGCACCGACGACGGCAGCTACGGCAAAAAGGGCTTTGTGACCCAGGCTTTGCAGGAACTGCTGGATGAAGGCAACCGCTATGACGTGGTAGTGGCCATCGGCCCCATCCCCATGATGAAGTTTGTCTGCGAAGTCACCAAACCTTACAACATCAAGACCATGGTGTCCCTCAACCCCATTATGATTGACGGCACCGGAATGTGCGGCGGCTGCCGGGTTACCGTTGGCGGCGAAATTAAGTTTGCTTGCGTGGATGGTCCCGACTTTGACGGGCACCAGGTGGATTTTGATGAATTGATGCGCCGCAACAGCTTCTATCGGGAGCAGGAACGCAGCAAGCAATGCCGTCTCATCGGCGGGAAGGGAGAATGATTGTCATGCCGAGAAATATGTCTTTGACCAAGGTTCCTATGCCGGCACAGGACCCCAATGTTCGCAATAAAAATTTTAAAGAAGTTACCCTGGGTTATACCCCGGAAATGGCCATGGAGGAAGCGGGCCGCTGCCTGCATTGCCCCAAAATGCCCTGCGTGTCCGGCTGCCCGGTGAACATCAAAATCCCGGACTTTATTGCCAAGGTAGCGGAAGGAGATTTCAAGGCTGCTTATGAAATCATCTCTTCCACCAACTCCCTGCCGGCCATCAGCGGACGGGTATGTCCTCAAGAAAACCAGTGCGAAGGCAAGTGCGTCCGCGGTATCAAGGGCGAGCCGGTGGCCATCGGCCGTCTGGAACGGTTTGTGGCAGATTGGGCTATGGAAAACCTCCACGAAGAAGTAAAGAAACCCACCCCCAACGGCCACAAAGTGGCCATCATCGGTGCCGGCCCCTCTGGTTTGACCTGTGCCGGCGATCTGGTGAAGCAGGGGTATGACGTCACTATCTACGAAGCCTTCCATAAGGCGGGCGGCGTGCTGGTGTACGGCATTCCGGAATTCCGTCTGCCCAAGGCCATTGTACAGAAGGAAATCGACAAGCTGGTTGCCATGGGCGTGAAGATTGAAACCGATATGGTCATCGGCAAGGTGCTGTCCATCGACGAACTGTTTGATATGGGCTATGAAGCCATCTTCATTGGTTCCGGTGCCGGCCTGCCCGGCTTTATGGGCATCCCCGGCGAAGGATTGGTAGGCGTGTATTCCGCCAACGAATTCCTGACCCGGATCAACCTGATGAAGGCTTACAAAGATGAATACGATACCCCGATTCACCGCAGTCGAGCAGTGGCTGTTGTGGGCGGCGGCAACGTAGCGATGGATGCCGCCCGGTGCGCCAAGCGTCTGGGTGCGGAACACGTGTACATCGTTTACCGCCGGAGCGAAGCCGAAATGCCTGCTCGAAAAGAAGAAATTGAACACGCTAAGGAAGAAGGAATCGAATTCCTGCTTTTGACCAATCCCACCAAGATTTTGGGTGATGAAAAAGGCTGGGTTTGCGGCATGGAATGCGCCAAAATGGAATTGGGTGAGCCGGATGCTTCCGGACGCCGCCGCCCTGTTAAGATTGAGGGCAGCGAATTTGTGCTGGAGGTAGATGCCGCTATTATGGCTCTGGGCACCTCTCCCAACCCCTTGATCCGCTCCACCACCAAGGGATTGGACGCCAATAAACGAGGCTGCCTGATTGCCGACGACACCATGAAGACCACCCGGGAAGGTGTCTACGCTGGCGGCGACGCCGTGACCGGTGCGGCTACGGTGATTCTGGCCATGGGCGCCGGGAAAACCGCCGCCGAGTCCATGGACCGCTATATCCAGGAAAAGAATCAGTGAGTTTTTCTTCCTGTTCATATTTTGTTCATGAACAGCTCCCGTGAATTGTGTATAATATCTTTGTTGTAGTTTATTTCAAATGAATTTGGAGGTTTGGAGTATGGGTGATACCGCAAGCATGTTGCTTTCCCTGATCCCATTGGTTTTAATTTTTGTGGTGATGTATTTTCTGCTGATCCGTCCTCAGAGAAAAAAGGACAAGGAACAGCAGCAGATGCGCAACAACCTGGAGGTTGGGGATGAAGTAGTCACCATCGGCGGCATTATCGGCATCGTGGTCAGCCTGAAGGAAGACAACGTGGTCATCGAAACGGCCGGCGAACGCAACAAGATTCGGATTAAGCGCTGGGCAGTTCAGAGCAATGAGACGGTTCATGATGCGGAAGAAGAAGCTGCAAAGGCTGCCAAAGCAGAAAAAGCGGAAAAGCGTGCAGCGAAGAAGGATAAAAACGCAGACTAATTGACAAAAGCAGGGAGGAACCCGGAGTGAAGCAACGCAGAAAAGCCAAGCAGAAAAAGATATCCATTCTGCCGTTGGCCATGTCCTTGGTGTTTGGAATCTTGACGATGCTGGTGATTTCGCTGTTGTTTTCCGCCATCTTTGCCATGGTGGACCTGGACGACTGGGTGTTAAACCTCTTTGCTTTTATCATCTTAATTGCAGGCTGCGGCGTAACCGGCTGGTTTGCTGGAATGGCATACCGTCATTTTAACCCAATGCTGATGGGAACCGTCGGCGGCGGCGTGATGGTATTGTTCTGCCTGCTGGGTAATCTGCTGTTTTTCCATGGCGGGTTTGATTTGCTCAGTCTGCTGAAGTACATTGTTATGATTGCAGCGAGTTGTATTGCCTCGCTGTGCATGAAAAGGACGGTTGGTTCTGCCGGAAAAAGGAAACCAATCGCAGTCAGAAAGGAGATTTTACCATGAAACACATTAAAACCCTCAACCAGGCCAATCTGAAAGCCAGCGCTGCCAAGGGTGGCTGCGGAGAATGCCAGGCTTCCTGCCAGTCTGCCTGCAAGACTTCTTGCACCGTGGCAAACCAGAAGTGCGAAAAGTAATCGGCAAAAGATAGGTTTAAAGGGAGGGACAGCGCCTTGTCCCTCCTTCTTTATTGAGGATGGACAAACGAATGATTCATAAATATTCATTAAATGGTTACAACATTGTGTTAGACGTCAACAGCGGGGCTGTCCATGTAGTGGACGATGTGACCAGCGATTTGCTGGACATTTTGGATCTTCCCATTACTGATGACAGCGAAGGGGAATTGGTGGAAAAGCTCCAACATAAATACACCGTGGAGCAAATCACCGAAGCCTACCAAGATGTGCGGGAATTGATGGAGATGGACCAGCTCTTCAGCGAAGACACCTACGGGGATTATGCCACCAAAATGGTGTCCGGTCCGGTGAAGGCAATGTGTCTGCATATTGCCCATGACTGTAATCTGCGCTGCAAATACTGCTTTGCTTCCACCGGAGAGTACGGCGGTAAACGGGTGCTGATGAGTGCGGAAGTAGGGAAAAAGGCCATTGACTACCTGCTGAAATACTCCTACGGCCGGAAGAACCTGGAGCTGGACTTCTTTGGCGGGGAACCCACTATGAATTTCGATGCGGTCAAGGAAGTGGTGGAG
>DXWR01000054.1 GCA_019416775.1 Oscillospiraceae bacterium
CTTTTCCACCCGGTATGCGTCTAAGGAGATGCAGTATATCTTTTCCGCAGAGAAAAAGTTTACCACCTGGCGCAAGCTCTGGGTGGCTTTGGCTCGGGCGGAGCATAAGCTGGGCCTGCCGGTGAGCCAGGAACAGGTGGAAGAGCTGGAAGCTCATGTCAATAACATCAACTTCGCCGTGGCGGAGGCCCGGGAAAAGGAAGTGCGCCACGATGTGATGAGCCACGTCTACGCCTACGGCCAGCAGTGCCCCAAGGCGGCGGGGATCATCCACCTGGGTGCCACCAGCTGCTACGTAGGGGACAACACCGACATTATCCTCATGCGGGAAGCCCTGCAGGTGGTACACCGGAAACTGGTCAACGTCATCGACCTGCTGGGCAAGTTCGCCGAAGAGCATAAAGCCCAGCCCTGCCTGGCCTACACCCACCTCCAGCCCGCCCAGCTCACCACCGTGGGCAAGCGCGCCACCCTGTGGTGCAACGAATTGGTGATGGATCTGGAAGAGGTAGAATACCGGATCAAGAACCTGAAGCTGCTGGGCAGCAAGGGCACCACCGGTACCCAGGCCAGCTTTCTGGAGCTGTTTGAAGGGGACGAAGAAAAGATCAAAAAGTTGGAGCAGTATATCTGCGAGGAAATGGGCTTTGACGGGGTGGTGCCGGTGTCCGGCCAGACCTACTCCCGGAAGATCGACTCCCAGGTGGTCTGCACTCTGGCAGGCGTGGCCCAGAGCTGTTCCAAGTTCAGCAACGACCTGCGGATCCTCCAAAACTTCAAAGAGATGGAAGAACCCTTTGAGGCCCATCAGATCGGTTCTTCCGCCATGCCCTATAAGCGCAACCCCATGCGCAGCGAGCGGATCACCAGCCTGGCCCGGTACGTGATGTGCGATAGCCTCAACCCCATGTTCACCAGCGCCACCCAGTGGTTTGAGCGGACGTTGGACGACTCCGCCAACAAGCGGATTTCGGTGGCGGAAGCCTTTTTGGCAGTGGACTCCATCTTGAACATTATGCTCAACGTCTGCGACGGCTTGGTAGTGTACCCCAAGGTGATCGAACAGCGGGTGCTGAAGGAACTGCCCTTTATGGCCACCGAAAACATTATGATGCAGGCGGTGAAGAAGGGCGGCAACCGCCAGGAACTTCACGAAAAGCTGCGGGAGCACTCTATGGCCGCCGCTAAGGTGGTCAAGGAAGAGGGCAAGGACAACGACCTCATCGACCGGATCGTGGCCGACCCTGCCTTTCAGCTCACTCGGGAAGAGATCCAAGCGGTGCTCACCCCCATCCACTTTGTGGGTCGGAGCGTCCATCAGGTGGAGGAATTTATCGCCGACTATGTGGATCCCATCCGGAAAACCAACGCCGACGTGCTGAATGAAAAGGCGCAGCTGAGCGTGTAAAATCCCAGGAGGAACCAATGGCGGAAGAATGTTTGATCTGCAAAGCGCCGCTGGAATATCAAAAAGAAGATCGTCTGATGGAGTGTGCCGTCTGCCATAAAAAGGAGCTCAGCAAAACCAGCTGCATCAACGGCCACTATGTCTGCAACCAGTGCCATACCAGCGGCATGGACCGGATCCTGGAGCTGTGCTTGCAGGAAACTTCGAAAAATCCAATTCAGATTTTAGAAAAGATGATGTCTTTGCCGTTCTGCCACATGCACGGGCCGGAACACCATGTGATGGTGGGCGCCGCCCTGTTGACGGCATACAAAAATGCAGGCGGGGACCTTGATTTGCCCAAAGCTCTTTCGGAAATGTACCGCCGGGGAAGGGAAGTTCCCGGCGGGGCCTGCGGCTTTTGGGGCGCCTGCGGGGCCGGGATCAGCACCGGGATGTATCTGTCCATCGTAACCCAGGCCACCCCCTTAGCTAAGGAAACCTGGGGCCTTTCCAATCAAATGACCTCCCGCGCATTGAACAAAATCGGAGAAACCGGGGGTCCCCGCTGCTGCAAACGGGATTCTTACCTTTCCGTATTGGAAGCGGTGCGGTTCACCAAAGAAAAACTGGGAGTCTCCATGGAAGCGGAAGATGTTGTCTGTTTTCGGTCCGCTCAAAACAACCAGTGCATTCAAAAACGGTGTCCTTTTTATGGAGGTGCAGGATGAAACCATGGACGGTGGTCTTTCTCTGCGTGCACAACTCCTGCCGCAGCCAGATGGCAGAGGCTTTGGGGAAAAAGTACCTTTCCGATCTTTGTCAATGCTACTCTGCCGGTACGGAACTGAAATCCCGGATTGATCCCAACGCCGTGCGCTTGATGAAGCAGGTTTACGGCATTGATATGGAAAAAACCCAGCGGCCTAAGCTGCTGACGGAGGTTCCCCAAGGGGATGTGATTGTTTCCATGGGATGCAATGTGACCTGCCCCTACCTTCCCGGCGCGCTGCATTTGAATTGGGGTTTGGACGACCCTTCCGGTCAAACGGACGAAGCGTATTTGGAAGTGATGCACCGCATTCAGCAAAAGGTGCTTGCTCTGCGGGACACTCTCCTTTCCCTGGAACATTAGGGCGGCATGATTTTCGTCGGCTTTGTCCCCTGACCTTTCGTCAATTTTACAAAAATATCAGTCCCCTTTCATTGACAAAAAGGGCGGTCTGACGTATAATTTCAAACAGATTGTGCCGCTTTGTTGCTTTAACAGAGCGGCGCTGGTTTGAAAACATTGGAGGAATCACAATGAAGAAGACAGGGAAACCTGTGTTTTTCGTAGTGGCTATCATTACCATTTTGTTCACCATTCTGAGCATTACCGGTATTTCCAGCTACTACGGAGACATTCAATCGGTGTACATCAAAGGCGGGGACCAGATCCGCTGGGGCATCGACATCCGGGGCGGTGTGGAGGTCACCTTCGTGCCTGCCGAAGATGGCGCCGACCCCACCAACGAAGAACTGGACGGCGCGGCAGAAGTGATGCGCCAGCGTTTGGTGGCACAGGGCATCAACGACTATTCGGTGTACAGCGACTACAACAGCGACCGCATCGTGGTCCAATTCCCCTGGGCGGAGGATGAGGAAAACTTCGACCCGGAAACCGCCATCTCGGAATTGGGCGCCACGGCACAGCTTCAGTTTATTGAAGGTACCGATACCGACGAAAACGGCAATCCCACCGGAGAAGTGATCCTGGACGGTTCCATGGTGGAAAGCGCCCGGGCGGCCTATGTGGCCACCGACAACCAAGGCAGCAGCTACGAATGGGTGGTGGAGCTGACGTTGGATGAAGAAGGCACGGCCGCTTTTTCCACCGCCACCAGCGAACTGGTGTCCACCAACGGCCAGATCGCCATCTGGA
This sequence comes from Oscillospiraceae bacterium, assembly GCA_019416775.1. Taxonomy (GTDB): domain Bacteria; phylum Bacillota; class Clostridia; order Oscillospirales; family Ruminococcaceae; genus Egerieicola. Next base: position 3,312 of record DXWR01000054.1, read on the forward strand.
TGGACGACACCATGATCAGCGCCCCCGCCGTGAACCAGGCCATTACCAACGGTCAGGCCATGATCACCGGCAGCGACACAAACCCGTTCACCAGCGAATCCGCCACTACCCTGGCCAACCAGATCAACGGCGGTTCCCTGCCGTTCAGTTTGGAAACCGCTTCCTATTCCACCATTGACCCCACCATGGGGGAAGGCGCCCGTGACGCCATGATTTTGGCGGCGGTGATCGCCTTTGTGCTGATCTGCATCTTCATGCTGGTGGTATACCGGCTCCCCGGCGTGGTGGCCATCATCGCCCTGATGGGTCAGGTAGCTTTGATGATCGCCGCTTTGACCGGTTTCTTCCCGGGCATCAGCTCTTCCACCCTGACCCTGCCGGGTATTGCCGGTATGATCCTCTCCATCGGCATGGGTGTGGACGCCAACATCATCACCGCCGAGCGGATCCGAGAAGAAATCAACGCCGGCAAGAGCATCGACGGCGCCATCCACCTGGGTTACCATCGGGCCTTTACCGCCATTCTGGACGGCAACATCACCACCCTGATCGTGGCCATTATCCTGATGGGAACCTTCGGTGCTCCGGGCAGCTTCTTCAACACCATCCTGCAGCCCATCCTGTTTATGTTCCCTGCTTCCACCGAAGGCACCATTTACTCTTTCGGCTTCACCTTGATGGTGGGCATTATCGGCAACTTTGTGTTCGGTGTGTTTGCTTCCCGGTTAATGACCCAGTCTCTGAGCCGGTTCAAGTGCTTCCGCAAGCCGAAATTCTATGGAGGTGAACGGGCATGAAACTGCTGCATCGCGATTTTCACATTGACTTTATGGGGAAGAAGAACATCTTCTTCATCATCTCCGCCGCCTGCCTGGTGATCATTGCCTTGTGGGGCGTGATCTTTGGGGTAGACCTGGACATCAGCTTTAAAGGCGGCACCATCTTCACCTACACCTACGCCGACGCCAACGCTGACCTGGACCAAGGAGCTTTGGCCGACGCCGCGCAGAGCGTGCTGGGCGAGGAAGTGGAGGTGGCTCCCAAACAGGATCTGGCCAACAACACCCCCAGCCTGGACATCTCCATGACCAGCGCCGTCACCATGCAGGACAGCTCCATCGAAGAGCTCACTACCGCCCTGCAGGAAGCTGCCCCCGACTTGGGGCTGGAATACTCCACCATCACCTCCGTCAACCCCTCCATCGGCATGGACTTCTTTGCCAAGTGCCTGGTGGCGGTAGGTGTGGGCATCATCATTATGATCATCTACCTGGGCATCCGCTTCCGGTTGATTAACGGCTGGAAAGCCGCCATCACTGCGGTGCTGGCCCTGGTTCACGACATGATCTTTGTGTACGGCGCCTTTGTGATCTGCGGGTTCCCTCTGGACAGCAACTTCATCGCCGTCATGCTCACCATTTTGGGTTACTCCGCCAACAACACCGTCATTATCTACGACCGGATCCGGGAGAACACCAAGCTGTTCGGCAAAAAGACTAGCCGCAGCCAAATTGTCAACGATTCCATCAACCAGACTCTGTCCCGTTCCATCGGCACCAGCTTCTGCACCCTGCTGGCCATGGTGGTGGTCTGCGTGGTGGCCGGTATCTTTGGGGTGATGGACATCTTCACCTTTGCCCTGCCCATGATCGTGGGTCTGCTGGCCGGTACCTACTCCTCCATCTGCATTGCCAGCGAGTTGTGGGTGGTGTGGCAGGATCATTCCGACCGGAAAAAGAAAGCCAAGGGCCGGGTTAAAGCCCGGGCGTAATCCCAACAGGTTAAAACTGCAATTCTTTTTCTCCTCAGCCAGTGATGGCTGGGGAGTTTTTTGCGGACTGGGGCTTTTTTGAGATGGGATTGGATGAAAAAATCTGTTTGTTTTTGTGAAAATACACAAAATTTATAGAATAGATTCTATTTTACAAAAACATCCCGTTGTGGTAAAATAAAGTTAGAAAATAGGGGGAAATTGCCCCTGGAAAGGAAGTGACTCTTATGACCAAAGCAAAAACCAAAACGAAAAAAATTATCCTCCTTGTGGTTGCCACTCTGCTGGTGCTGTTCCTCCTGGGAAGCTGCCTTTATCTCTTCCTGCCCGGATCCTGGCGGTCCATCGATTCCTTTTCCCAGTATGACGGCCTGCTGGATTCCCCCTTGACGGAAATCACCATCAGCCGGGGCATGGAGGAAATCACCTTTTCCGACGAGGACCTGCTCCAACAGTGGGAGGAAGGCTTGCAGCAGCTTCAGCTGAAAAAGGAAGAGGTAGTGTGGTATAAGATCTTCCCCATTGCAGTGACCGGCACCCAGAATCACATTACCCTGCGCACCGAGACCGGGGAGTATACCCTGGTCACCACCTATTCGGTGCCGGACCCCAAGGTGTACCTGTCGGTGTTTTGCTATGAAGTGAACGACCCGAACTATCTGCCCATCGAGAGCACCTTTGACCAGGCCGCCCAGCGCCATGGATTGGATGATCTTGGATAACCTGGAAAGGACGTGATCCCATGACCAAAACAAAAACCAAAACGAAAAAAATTATCCTCCTTGTGGTTGCCACTCTGCTGGTGCTGCTGATCCTCTTGGGGTGCGTGATCCTGTGGGTTCCCGGCTTTTGGCATCCCATTGACTTTTTCCCGCAATATCAGGGAATTTTAGATTCACCCATAGAAGAAATCAAACTTTGGTATGCCGGACAAGAAGTTACTTTTTCAGACGAAGATTTAATTGACCAATGGGAGCAAGGGTTGAAGCAGTTAAAGTTGCGAAAGGTATACACTCTTATTACAGTTCTTCCGGTTACGCCGGGAGGCGTATATCATCAGGTCGATTTGTTTACCCAGCAAGGGAGATACACCATTATGGCGTGGGATGATCAGGTTCACATGGGTTGCTTTTATTTTGATTTCAACAACCCGGACTATTTCCCCTTTGAAGAAACCTTCGATCTTGCGGTAGAGCGCCATGGATTGGATGATCCCGGATAACCTGGAAAGGACGTGATCCCATGACCAAGGCAAAAACCAAAACCAAAAAAATCATTCTCCTTGTGGTTGCCACTTTGCTGGTGCTGTTTCTCCTGGGAAGCTGCCTCTATCTCTTCCTGCCCGGATCCTGGCGGTCCATCGATTCCTTTTCTCAGTATCAGGGCTTGCTGGATTCTTCCCTTACCGAAGTCACCATCCGTCGTGGGCTGGAAGAGGTGACTTTTTCCGATGAGGATTTGCTCCAACAGTGGGAGGAAGGCTTGCAGCAGCTTCAGCTGAAAAAAGGGGAGGTGGTGTGGTATAAGATCTTCCCCATTGCGGTGACCGGCGATACCAATGAAATCATCCTCCGCACGGATACGGGAGAGTATACCTTGGTCACTCCTTATTCCGTGCCGGGGGTAGTGTACCTGTCGGTGTTCCGCTATGAAGTCAACGACCCGGACTATCTGCCCATCGAGAGCACCTTTGACCAAGCCGCCCAGCGCCAGGGGCTGGAGTAATTTGTCCAGCTGTACTAAAAAACAGCGTTACTTTTTTCTAAAATCTTACCCAAAGCCTCCAATTTTCCCTTGCATTTTGCCGCCGGGTATGCTACAATACCATAGGTTACCATAAAAACAGGGAGGCAACTTCATGTCAGTCATTGAAATCATCAGCGGCATTTTGCTGTTGGTATCCTGCGTGGTTATTATTTTTACTATCATGCTTCAGGAAAGCAAACAGGCAAACGGCCTGAATGCTTTGGATGGCGGCGCTTCCGAAACCTATGTCAGCCGTTACGGTGCAAAAACCAAGGAAAAATTTTACGCAAAGCTCACCAAGATTTTGGCTGTGATTTTCTTTGTGGTCAGCCTGATCGTGGACCTGGTGATTAAATTTTTCTAAGGTTGGGTTTCCCAGTGTCCGGCATTACAGCAGCAAGTAGATCCCTGCATGGAACATATTTCCGGCAGGGATTTTCTTTGGGCGGATTGCCCAGGTTGAAAGTAGGACAGAATGAAACAGTGAAAGGGAATGAGTATGGAGCAGCAACAGGAGTATTGGCGGCAGCGGATCACCGGGTATCTCACCGGCCGCAAAGAGGGAGCCGCTTATCGGGAATTGTTTTTGAAATGCGGGGGAAAGGATAAGGACCGCACCGCCTTTTCCACCGCCTTGGACAGCATGGTGCGGGAAGGAATTCTTTTTGAGCGCAACGCCCGGTTTTTCGACCCGGCGGCCATCGGGATGTTCACCGCCACAGTGGTGAAGGTGAACCGCACCTTTGGCTTCGTTCGGGAAACCAAAGAAGACGGCACCACCCAGGATTACTTTGTTCCCGGGCGGTTCTTTTTGGGTGCGCTGCCGGGAGATACGGTGCTTTGCCGGAAGCTTCCCGGACGGGGAGAATCCCCGGAAGGCCAGATCGACCGGATTTTGGCTCAAGGCAGCAGTGAATTCACCGGCACCTTGATCCGCAAGGACGGCCGTTGGTTCCTTCGTCCGGACAAGCTGATGAAGGACGATATGCCTATGGCCAACATCCAGGTGCAGGGCTACCACGAAGGGGACAAAGTGTTAGCCCGGATCACCCACCGGGGCCACCGGCACAGCGAGCACCGGGCGGAGATCGTGGCCGGATTCGGCAGTGCGGACACCGCCAAGGCTTGCGCCGACAGCCTGCTGGCACTGCAGGGAATTGAAAAGACCTTTTCTCCCCAGGTAGCGGATCAGGCCAAGGCTTTGTCTCAGCGGGGCATCCGTCCTGAGGACCTGGAGGGCCGGGCGGATCTGCGGGAAGAGATTATCTTCACCATCGACGGAGCCGATTCTTTGGATTTGGACGACGCCGTCAGCCTTCAGCCCCTGGAAGAAGGGGGCTGGCAGCTGGGAGTGCACATCGCCGATGTGTCCCACTATGTCCGTCCCGGCACGGTGCTGGACACCGAAGCCTTCCACCGGGGCACCAGCATTTACTACGCCGATCAGGTAATCCCCATGCTCCCCAAGGAGCTGAGCAACGGCATTTGTTCGTTGAATCCTGGGGAGGACCGGCTGGCCTTTTCCGCCATTCTGACGTTGGACGAACACGGCGAGCTCACCGATTACTTCTTCCAGAAGTCGGTGATTCGCAGCCGGGTGAAGGGGGTCTACAGTGAGGTCAACGACATTTTGGGAGGCACTGCTTCTCCCGAAATTTTGGAGAAGTACCGGGAAGTGATCCCCACCCTGGAAATGATGTACCAGGTAGCTCAGCTGCGGGAAAAGATCAAGCGCCGCCGGGGCGCCCCGGAAATCGAGACCCACGAAGGCAAGCTGATTTTGGACGAAAACGGCAGGTGCGTGGATGTGAAGCTGTACCAGACCGGCGTCAGCCAGGGGATGATCGAGGAATTCATGCTCTTGGCCAACGAGGCCTGCGCCGCCACCGGACGGAAGCTGGAACTGCCTTTTGTCTACCGGATTCACCAGCCCCCCACGGCGGAAAAGCTGGAGGATTTAAACATGGTGCTGAAATCCCTGCAGGTACCCAGCCATCATCTGAAGCCCGGGGTACCTCCCGGCGCGCTGGCGGAGGTTTTGCGCAGCGTGAAGGGGCAGCCGGTGTTCCCCATTGTGAACATCCAGCTTTTGCGCAGTATGTCTAAGGCCTGCTACGACACCAACCCGGTGGGCCACTACGGTCTGGCGCTGAAGGACTACGCCCACTTTACCTCTCCCATCCGCCGGTACCCCGACTTGACGGTGCACCGGATTCTCACCCAGGCCTTGGCCGGAGAGGACCGGCACCATCTCCGGGACGAGTACCACACCTTTACAGAGCAGGCGGCCTCCCACTCCTCTGCTGCGGAAGTCACCGCTATGCGGCTGGAACGGGACTGCGATGATTTCTACAAAGCTGAGTATATGACCGGCCATCTGGGAGAAACCTTTGACGGTATCATTTCCGGCGCCGCTCCCTATGGCATTTACGTGGAACTGCCCAACACTGTGGAAGGCCTGGTGCGGGTGGAGGATCTGATTCCCGAAGGGGAGTACCGCTACGACGGCATGTTCACTTATACCGAAGTCCACGGCCGGGCCCAGTATCGGGTGGGAGACCCCATCCGGGTGCGGTGCGCCAAGGCGGAGGTCAGCAGCGGGAATGTGGATTTCGTGCCGGTAAAAGCCTGAGGGTGCTGGAGAAGTTGTCGCCTCTTGCCCTCCAATGAGTTGCACAATAAAACGCCCAGAGTCTTGAAGTTTTTCCACTTCGTAGATTTCGGGCGTTTTTATACGTATTGTAATTACTATTTCCACAAGGAGATGGAAGAAATGAGCCAAAGAAGCCTGACAAAAGGTCCGGTGATGAAGACCATGCTGCTTTTCGCTCTGCCCTTGGTGTTGGGTGATCTGCTGCAACAGTGCTACAACATCGCCGACACCCTGGTGGTGAGCCGGGCCATCGGCCCCGACGCTTTGGCTGCTGTGGGAAGCGCCTTCACCTTAATGACCTTTTTGACCTCCATTCTGCTGGGGTTGTGTTTAGGCAGCGGGGCGGTGTTCTCCATGCGGTTTGGGGAAGAGGATTACGGCGGCCTGCGCCGGGCGGTGACCTCCTCCTTCGTCCTCATCGGGGCGTTGAGCCTGGGACTGACGGTGCTGGTATTTGCCGGGATGGAGGGGATCCTCTGGATCATGCAGGTGCCGGATTCTCTGACAGGCATGATGAAGGACTACCTCTTTGCCATCTTCTGGGGCATCCCTGCCACCTTCCTTTACAACTACGCCGCCTCCCTGCTTCGGGGGGTGGGCAACTCGGTGGTGCCCCTGGTGTTTCTGGCCTTTTCGGCAGTGCTGAATGTGGCTTTGGATTTGTGGTTCGTACTGGGCTTCGGCTGGGGAATTGCCGGGGCGGCCTGGGCCACCGTCATCTCCCAGTATCTGTCCGGGGTGGGGCTGTGCGGCTACACCCTGCTGAAATATCCCTGGCTGCTGCCCAAGGGGGAGGAACTGCGGGTGACCCCCAAAGGCATCCGGGAGATCGCCGGATATTCTTTGCTCACCTGTGTCCAGCAATCGGTGATGAACTTCGGCATTTTGATGGTGCAGGGGCTG
>DXWR01000055.1 GCA_019416775.1 Oscillospiraceae bacterium
GTGCTGGTGGTCAGCCACGACCGGTATTTCCTAGACCGGATGGTCACCCGAATCTGGGAGGTGGACGGTGGCACCGTCTTTGACTATCCCGGCAACTACACCCGTTATAAGGAATTAAAGGCGGAGCGGTTGAAAGCCCAGCAGAAAGAGTATGAAAAGCAGCAGGTGGAGATCGCTAAGCTGGAGGACTACATCCGCAAAAATATGGTCCGGGCGTCCACTGCGGCCTCCGCCAAAAGCCGGGAAAAGAAGCTGGAAGCCATGGAGCGGGTTCAGCGGCCGGTGTTCACCCATAAGACCCCTCACTTTCACTTTACCTTCACCAAGGATCCGGTGAAGGATCTGCTTTCCGTTCACCGGCTGAACCTGAAGGTGGGGCAGCCCCCCAAGACCCTCTGCGGTCCCCTGAGCTTTGAGATCAAGCGGGGGGAAAAGGTGGCCCTTATTGGGCGCAACGGCATCGGCAAGTCCACCCTGCTGAAAACGGTGCTGGGGATGAGTCCCTACTGCGACGGGGAAGTGGTGTGGGGAAGAAACGTCACCACCGCTTACTACGAACAGGAGAACCTGAACCTGAACTTTGAAAATACGGTGCTGGAGGAGCTTTGGGGCCGCTACCCCGATCTGCTGGAAAGCCAGGCTCGGCGGCTGCTGGGCAGCATGCTCATCACCGAGGAAAATGTGTACAAAAAGGTAGGGGTGGTTTCCGGCGGGGAACGAGCCCGGCTGGGATTTGCCATTATGGTCAACGCCAAGGCCAACACCCTGCTGTTCGACGAACCTACCAACCACCTGGATCTGGACAGCAAGGAAGCACTGGAGGCGGCGCTGAAGGAGTTTGCCGGTACCCTGTTATTTGTCAGCCACGACCGGTATTTCCTTAATGCCATTCCCACCAAGATTTTAGAGCTCACCGACGACGGCTTAAAGATCTACTCCGGCAACTATGACGACTACTGCCGCCAGAAAGCCAAGGAACAGGCCGCGCCCAAACCGGCTTCCGTCCCCAAGCCCGCCAAGGGGCGGGGCAAAGAGCAGCGGGTCCAGGACGCCAAGCGCCGGGCGGAGATCCGCCGGCTGGAGCAGGAGATGGAGCAGCAGGAAACTTCCATCCGGGAGCTGGAAGCCCTGATTGCCGATCCTGCTGCCGCTGCGGATTATCAAAAACTGGAAGAGGCTTGCCGAGAATTGGAACAGCTTCACGCTGAAAATGATGCCGCCATGGAACAGTGGCTGACCTTGACTGAAGAAGAGTAATAATCTGATCAAACTTTTCAAATCACGCTTGTTTCTGCTTATTTTGCCGAAACAGGCGTTTTTTAGGCGAGGAATGTAAAATTTACCTTTACGATTTGTAAAAAGAATGTTATAATGCCAGTAAATGCAGCATCCAATCAGAAATTCCGGAGAAAAGAGATTGACAACAGGAGGTACCTATGGAGGTAGTGATTACGCTGATCGCTTTGCTGGGCGGGCTGGCATTGTTTTTGTATGGCATGAATATGCTCAGTGGAAATTTGGAAAAGCTCAGCGGCGGCAAACAGGAATATTATTTGGAAAAGATGACCAACAATGTGTTTAAGGGAGTGCTGGTGGGTTTGGTAATTACCGCCTGTATCCAGAGCTCCTCTGCCACTACCGTGATTGTGGTGGGGTTGGTCAACGCCAAAGTGCTGAAACTACGCAACGCCATTGGGGTCATTATGGGCGCCAACATCGGCACCACCGTTACTGGGCAAATCCTTCGTTTGGCAGGCATAGAAGACGGAGGCAATGTGTTTTTGATGATGCTCAAGCCGGATGTGCTGGCCCCCATTGCCGGAATCATTGCAATCCTTATGATTATGGGCTGCAAGAAACAGTCCCATAAAATGGTGGGAGAATTTTTGATGGGATTTTGTATTCTCTTCACCGGGATGACGCTCATGTCTGATTCCGCTTCTGTTTTTGCAGACAGTCCGGTGTTTCAGAATATTTTCGCCACTCTTACCAATCCGTTTTTGGGAGTGCTGGTGGGTGCCGGAGTTACAGCGATTATCCAAAGTTCCTCGGCATCCGTGGGCATTTTGCAGGCCTTGGCCAAAACTGGAGCCATTTCTTGTTCTGCCGCCGTTCCCATTATTTTGGGGCAGAACATCGGCACCTGTGTGACCTCACTGTTGGCTTCCATTGGGGCCAACACCAACGCCAAGCGAGCGGCCATGGTGCATCTGTATTTTAACATTATCGGTACGATTCTGTTTCTGACAGCTACCTATAGTTTTGTGGCGATCGCAAATCCGGTTTGGTGGAGTCAGCCCATTACCATGGGGGGGATCGCCGATTTCCATACCCTGTTTAATGTCGTGGTGACCTTGGTATTGCTGCCCTTTACCTGGCTGCTGGAAAAGCTGGCAGTGCTTACCATCCGGGACAAGAGAAAGCCGGAAGGCGATTCGGACGATTACAGCCAGGATCTGGTAGGCTTGGAAGAACGGTTTTTGCAGGTTTCTCCCAGCATTGCTATTTCTCAGTGTGAACAGGTCGTACTGAAAATGGGCCAGTATGCTGCTAAAAACTTTCATAAAGTTCGAGAACTCTATGGAAACTTCGACCCAACTCAGGCAGACAGTATTCGAGAACGGGAAGCCGCCATTGACCGGATGGAAGACCGGTTGAACAACTACATTCTTCGGTTGGGAGATTCTGAACTTACCGATAAGGAAAGTCGCACCGTCACCCAGATTTTGAAAATGACAGTGGAATTTGAGCGGATGGGCGACTACGCGATGAATATTTTGGAACGGGCAGAAGAAATGCAGAAAAAGGGAATCGCCTTTTCCAATAAAGCCCAAGAGGAACTGGAAGTGATCTTCGATGCGGTGGAGGAGATCTTGGAGAAGACCATGGCCTGTTATGACGGCTATCATAGTGATTTAGCGGTAGAGATTGAACCTTTGGAGGAGATCATTGATCAACTTCAGGAGCAGCTGCGCTTCAAACACATCGAACGAATGAAGCGGGGCAAGTGTACTATCGACTGCGGCTATATCTTTTTGGCCATTCTCACCGATCTGGAGCGCATCAGTGATCATTGTTCCAACGTGGCAGTGTATGTCATCGGCTATAATCAGGAGCAGGATATCCTGGATCGTCATCAGTATATTCAGGCGGTTCATCAGTCTCAAACCGGTGCTTATACTCAGGCGATGAATCTGTATCAGGAAAAATATCTGAGTAAAATCAACATGAGTAAATATCAGCGATGAGTTAAGAGCCCCCCCTTTTTTTGGGGGGCTTTTTTCGATGCTAGATAAAGAGAAACAATGGTTTAGGTTTATATAGAAACCAGAGAAAATCCGTTCTTAGTTTGGTAAAGGAGAAAAAGAAACGAATGTGCTTTTTTGAAAAGCCTTAAAAA
>DXWR01000056.1 GCA_019416775.1 Oscillospiraceae bacterium
GCCTGTGCCTGGAGAGCCTGCAAGCATTTCCGGCAGATATTTTTGCCCTTATACTCCACCAAATCCTGGTCGGAGTGGCAGAACGTGCAGGTGGGCTGGTACTTTTCCAACACCATTCGATCTCCCTCTACGTAAAACTCCAAATAATCTCCTTCTTCAATTTGAAAGGTGCGCCGCAATTCCTTGGGGATGACGATGCGCCCCAAAGAATCTAGTTGTCTAGTAATTCCTGTTTCTTTCACAATACTCGTCCTTTCCTGATACGGCGTAATTGCCATGGCTTATTCGTTGGATTGGTTGTTTTGCTTGGATAATTTCTGCATTCGTCTGGCGTTGGCGATCATCAATTTGATCCGGTTTTCTTGGTTGATGGCTGTTGCACCGGGATCGTAGTCAATTGCCACAATGTTGGCGGTGGGATTGTTTTCCTTAATCAGGCGAATCATCCCCTTGCCTGCCACATGATTGGGCAGGCAGCCGAAAGGCTGAGTGCAGACAATATTGGGGGTACCGGTGTGAATCAACTCCAACATTTCCGCAGTGAGCAGCCAGCCTTCTCCCATCTTATTGCCGTAACCCACATAGCCCTTGACCAATTCCTTGATCTGGTCGAAGGTCATGCCGGCATGATAGCGGGGATGGCGGGCAATGGCCGCATGGAGATCCCGTTCCCAGCCGATAAGGTAATCCTCGAACCAGGAAGCGATGCTGTGTTTGAGAAATCCGCCGCCATACAAATCGGGATCCACCTTTCGGTTATCCACCTTGAAGATGACGAAATCCATCAGGCCCGGCACCACAACCTCCACCCCTTCACTGCGCAAAAAGGCTTCCAGGTTATTATTGCCCAAGGGAGCGTATTTCACGAAAATTTCTCCCACAATTCCCACTTTAATTTTGTCCGGATCCGGAGTAATGGGGATCTGGTCAAAATCACAGAGGATTTTTTCGATGTTTTCCTGCACCTTTTTGTAGGTGACGTTTTTGCTGTCCTGATATTCCTTGACCAGCTTGTCCGCCCAGCGATCCACTGCAGCGTCGCTGTCCCCGGGATTGTTTTCATAGGGACGGGTCTGGTTGGCCAGCATCATCAGCAGATCCCCGTAGACAATGCTGTAGATCAGCTGCTTGAGCAGCGGCAGAGTTAAAGAAAAGCCGGGATTCTTCTCCATGCCGGAAAGATTTAAACTGATCACCGGAATATCTTCATACCCAGTCTTTTTCAGCGCCTTCCGCAGCAGATGAATGTAGTTGCTGGCCCGGCAGCCGCCGCCGGTTTGGGTAATCATCAAAGCTACTTTGTTCAGATCATACTTCCCGCTTTTCAAAGCGTTGATCAGCTGACCGATGACCAGCAGCGCTGGATAGCAGGTGTCGTTGTGGACGTCGTGCAGGCCTTCGTTGACAATCTCCCGGCCGGAAGAGGTCAAAGGGATCACATTGTACCCCGCCTGCTGGAAGGCTTTGGCAAATAATTTAAAGTGTACCGGCAGCATATTGGGGGCCAGGATGGTGTAACCTTCCTCCCGCATCTGCTTGGTAAACAGCACCCGTCCGGTTTTGTCCCGTACAATTTCTGCCATGGCTTATCCCTCCTTTTTTGCGGCGGCAAGCCGCTTGGCCTGTTCCTGTTTTTCTTCAATGGCGGCCAACAGACTGCGGATCCGGATCCGCACTGCGCCCAGATTGTTGATTTCATCAATCTTCAACTGGGTGTACAGCTTGCCCCCTTCTTCCAGGATCAGACGCACTTCGTCGGTGGTGATGGCATCAATGCCGCAGCCGAAGGAAACGGTTTGGATCAGTTCCATATCCGGCTGGGTGGTGACATACCGCGCTGCGTTGTACAAACGAGAGTGGTAGGTCCATTGATTGAGCACATGAACCTTTTGTTTCTTGGGCGTGGCCAAATGAGCCACCGCATCTTCGGTGAGCAGCACCAGTCCAAAGGAGGAAAGGAGCTTGTCGATGCCGTGGTTGATTTCCGGATCGATGTGGTAGGGCCGGCCGGCCAACACAATGATCCGCTGGCCATAATCCCGAGCATGACGGATATACATATCCCCCTTACTGCGGATGTCCTCCATCCACACTTCATAAGCCCCGTAAGCGGCTTTGGCAGCCCGGGAAATCAGCTGCGGGGAGAACTGGAATTTGTCCTTGAAATATTCGTAGGCCTTCTTTTCAAAGTCCTTGGGACGATGCAGGCCAAAGTAGCCATTGTAAAACTCCACATCCTTCAGCTGGTCCATGTTGGCTTCCAGCAGCTCCGGATAGTAGGCCACTACCGGGCAGTTGTAGTGGTTGTCCCCTTCTTTTTCATCCAGGTTATAGGGCATACAGGGATAAAAGATCCGCTTTACTCCTTTTTCCAACAGGTTGATGATGTGACCGTGCATCAGTTTGGCGGGATAGCACACCGTATCCGAAGGAATAGTGGACTGGCCCTTGCGGTACAATGTGCGGCTGGAGGGATCGCTGAGCACTACCTCAAAGCCCAACGTGGTTAAAAAGGCATGCCAGAAGGGGATCAGCTCATACATATTCAATCCCATAGGGATCCCGATTTTGCCCAAACCACCGTCTACTCCGTGAAGCTGCGCGATTTTTTCCTGCTTATAGCGCACCATATTGGGGATGTTTTCATCCACCTTTACCCCGGTGGGCTTTTCACAGCGGTTTCCGGAAATAAACCTTCGGCCGCCGTCAAAGATATTCACCGTCAGGTTGCAGTGATTGCCGCAGCCTTGGCAGGTGACGGTGTTGCTCTTGTGGGTAAAGTTTTTCAGCCCCTCGCCCATCAGGGTATTGGAGTGGCTGAGGTGTTTGCTCTTGGCATACAGCGCCGCACCGTAAGCTCCCATCAAACCAGCGATGGAGGGACGGATTACATTCCGGCCCATCTCCAGTTCAAAGGAACGGAGGATAGCATCGCTGAGAAAGGTGCCGCCCTGCACCACGATGTTTTCTCCCAAATCCTTGGGGGAGGAGGCGCGAATTACCTTATACACCGCATTTTTGGTGACGCTGATGGAAAGGCCGGCGGAAATATCTTCCAAAGTAGCCCCTTCTTTTTGGGCCTGCTTTACCGAAGAGTTCATAAACACGGTGCAGCGGCTGCCCAGGTCCACCGGGTGTTTGGCAAACAAGCCCTTTTGGGCAAAGGTGGCCACATCGTATCCCATGGATTTGGCAAAGGTTTCTACAAAAGAACCGCAGCCGGAAGAGCAGGCTTCATTCAACACGATATTGTCGATGACGCCATTGTGCACCTTAAAACATTTAATGTCCTGACCGCCGATGTCCAACACAAAATCCACATTGGGATTGAAGTGGGCGGCGGCTTTCAGGTGGGCTACCGTTTCCACTAAGCCCCCGTCGATTTCAAAGGCGCTGCGGATCAAATCCTCGCCATAGCCGGTGACGGCGCTGCCTGCCAACGTGATCCGATCTCCGCAGAGTTCTTCGATCTTCATAAGCTGTTCCCGCACCACATGGACAGGGTTGCCCTGGTTGGAGCTGTAGTACTGGTAAAGAATGCCGCAGTTTTCATCAATCAGCACTACTTTGGTGGTGGTGGAACCGCAATCAATGCCTAGATAGGCTTTGCCGCTGTAATTTTCAATGGGGACGGTACCCACCGTAGCTTTGGCATGGCGGGCCTTAAATTCATCGTATTCTTCCTGGGACGCAAACAGCGGCGGCATCCGCAACGTGGTAACCTCTTCATCGGCAGCGGATTCCAACGCCTGAACCAAACCGTCGTAGTCGAAGGTCTTGCCGTCTTCCAAAGCAAAGATCGCACTACCCATAGCCACAGCGTAAAGGGCAAATTCCGGGAAGATAGCGTGCTGTTCATCCAGCTTCAAGGTTTCCACAAACCGCTTTTGAAGGCCCTTGAAAAAGTACAGTGGGCCGCCCAAAAACAGCACCTTGCCCTGGATCTTCCGGCCCTGGGCCAAACCGGTGATGGTCTGATCCACTACGGCCTGGAAGATGGAGGCAGCGATGTTTTCCTTTTTAGCGCCCTGGTTGAGCAAAGGCTGAATATCGGTTTTGGCAAACACCCCGCACCGGGAAGCGATGGAATAGATAAACTCGCTGTGTTCACTGAGTTGATCCAGTTCTTCCGAGGTGACATTGAGCAGAGTGGCCATCTGGTCAATGAACGCGCCGGTGCCTCCAGCGCAGCTGCCGTTCATTCGCTCTTCAAAAGTGCCGTTTTTGTCGAAAAAGAGGATTTTGGCGTCCTCGCCTCCCAACTCAATGACAACATCGGTGTCAGGGAACTGACGGCGCACCAATTCCGAGGTAGCAAACACCTCTTGGACAAAGGGAATATCTGCCGCTTTTGCCATCCCCAAACCGGCACTTCCCGCTACCGCCACACTAAACTGCTTGCCTTCCAAAAAGGGTTTAGCTTCTTGGATCAGCTCCAGGGTTTTACTCCGCACTTGGGAGCGATGACGTTCATATTTGCGAAAAATAACTTCTCCATCCTGCCAAACCACAACTTTGGCAGTCGTAGAGCCAATATCAATCCCAACGGATACTTGCATGTTACTCTATTCTCCAATCTATCCTTAAAAACGGACAACTTACCCATAGTAATTCCATTCTTATTTATTATAGCCCAACCCCTTCAAACTCGCAAGCCCAAACGTCAACGAAAAGACAAACATTCAGTCTTTGGACACAATTTGGCCATTTTTACTCTTTTTTTCCATAAACTTGCAATTATCATCAAAAGCGGTTATAATGAAAAAAAGATTGATTTTCAAGGTGGCGATGGATTTGGCTGGAAAAGCGCGCAGAAACGTCGTCCGTGGCTTGCTATGGTTGGCAACGGCGATTTTTCTGTTGGCCGGAATTTTGTTTTTCGCGTTCACTGCTTTGGTAGATCAAGGACAGCTTCCTTTTGGTTATCAGGTCACTCTGGTGGAACAATCTAGTTGTGACGTACCTCTTACCAATACGTTAGTGCTCACTCAGCAGCAGAAAGAATATTCATCCGGGGACAGTGTGGTGTTTTTTCGCCAGGAAAACGATTCCCTGATCCCGGATTGCGGCACCTTGCAGCAACTGGAAGACGGATTAGGAGTGGTAGATCAAACCGGCGCAATAGCGGTTTTGCCGGACCAAGCCATCACCGGAAAAATTTTAGCCTGCTTTCCCACTTTGGGTAAACTAGCGGTTTGGGTGAACGGTCCGGCTCAAAGTTCCTTGCTGTTTTGGGTGTGCATTGGATTAGGCATCGTTCTGCTGGGATTGTCAGTGCTGCTCATTGTCTCCGCTCTTTCCAAACAAAAGGAGCCTTTGCATCAGCGCAGCAGTCAGGCCGCCTATCAGCCGGAACAGGAATTGGCCCCGATGAAACTGTTTTCCGTGGAGCCGGAGACATTACAGGTTCCTTCTCAATCTGCCCCGGCGAGTTCCCGTTATCCCAGCCCGGAACAATTGGAAGATCTGCCCTGGCACAAACTAGTGTCCCAGGAAGATGTACCCTTGCAAAAAGAAACTCCGACTCAAAAATGAATGCGCCGTATCCAAAAAGAACACAGCGCACAATATCTTTCATTTCGTTTCAACGGTAAATTCGTACATAAGCGGGTTCGGCCCCTTCCCGCTCCTCTTTTTCGTAGGTGCCTAGGTAGCCTACAATCCGCACAACCTGCCCTCCTTGCGTGTACACTCGAGGCACCCGTCGGCTCATGGCGCAGGTCAACTCATAGTTAATGGTGCCGCAAAGGGAGGCCAGTTCATCTACCGGCAGCACCATTTCCCCATCCCGGCCAAATAGAGTCACGGTATCCCCTTCCTGGACGCTGGGCACCGCAGAAGCATCCACCATCAACTGGTCCATGCACACCCGGCCCACAATGGGACAGCGCACTCCGCGAATCAACACCTCTGCCCGATTGGAAAGGGCTCTGGGATAGCCGTCAGCGTAACCAATGGCGATCGTGGCGATGCGAGTATCTCTTGAGGTGACGTAGGTCCCGCCGTAGCTAATGGCATTCCCCGCCGGAAGGATCTTTACATTACTGACCGTGCTTTTTAGGGACATGATAGGATGGAAGTGCACATCCGGCCGCACATCATCGCTGGGATCCAATCCATACAGGATAATTCCCGCCCGTACGGCGTTGCAGAAATCCACATGAAAATTAGTGAGTCCGGCGCTGTTTTGGCAGTGTACCATCCGCAGCGGAAATTCTCTCTGCTGCTGAAGGTATTCTACCACTTGGCGGAACCGCTTCACCTGGGTGCGGGTAGTGGCTTGACAAGCAGGGCGAAAACTGTCCGCCATAGCGAAATGGGTGAATACTCCTTCGATATGAAGCTGGTGCAGCCCTTTCAGCTGTTCCAACTGATCTAAGCAGCTTTGATTCTCCCGCTGGACAAAACCGATGCGTCCCATGCCAGTATCGATAGCCAAATGACACCGCACTACCCGGCGGCTGCGGGTAAGATACTCATTGAGCTTGAGGGCATAATCCAACCCCAGTACCGTTTGGATCAAATTGTATTCCCAAAGCACCGGAGCGCACTCTATGGCAGTATATCCCAAAATCAAAATATCGTCCTCAATGCCGCCCAAGCGCAGGTCCATAGCCTCTTCAATGCTGGAAACGGCAAACTGATGGATGCCTGCTTTTTGCAGTTCTTTGGCAATCATCACATCCCCGTGACCGTAGGCGTTGGCCTTCACCACGCCAATCACTGTTTTCTTTGCCAAAGATTGAATCAATGTAATATTTTCTTTCAAGCAGTCCAGATCTATCTCACACCAAGTGCGCTTGATCCAACGATCTCGCTGAAAAGTCAATTCCTCAACCGTACTCATAAGTCCCCTCCAAATTCTCCAAAGACAGAAAGGAAATCGTTATGCTGGATACAGTGGTCAGCTTTACCGGACATCGCATGCAGAGTCTGCCCTTTGGGGAGCATTCGCCGGAAATGGACGGCATCAAATTCCGCCTTTATCAAGAAAGCCGCGCTCTCATGGAACAAGGATGCACTGAGTTTCTCTGCGGTATGGCGCAAGGCATCGATCTCATTGCTGCCGAACAGGTAATCCGCCTGAAACGTTCCCTATTTCCCGCAGTGCAGCTTATTGCGATACAGCCCTATCCCGACTTTACCCGACAATGGTCATTCAACTGGAAACGCCGATATGAAAGCGTACTGCTATGGTGCAGTAAATGTAAAAACATTGCGCAAACTTACGACCCCGGCGTCAATCACCGGCGGGATCTCTACCTGGCAAGCCATTGCGGGCGGCTCATTGCCGTGTTCAACGGAGACTACGCTACCGGCACTGGCTATATGATCCTCCATGCCAAACGTTTAGGGGCGGAAGTTACCATCATTCCCGTACCCAAAGTCCGCTGACCCACTGCCTACTATACTCCTTTTGGCGGAATTTTACAACCGAAAATGAAAAGAAAAAGACCAGCCCACATTTGGACTGGTCTCGTTTTCTGTTTGATTGTCCAAGCAAAGTGGGAAAGCAGCTTCCTGCCGCCCAAAACTTATCTCTTGGAGAACTGAGGAGCCCGACGGGCAGCCTTCAAACCGTACTTCTTCCGTTCCTTCATTCTGGGGTCACGGGTCAGGAAGCCGGCCTTCTTCAGCGCAGGACGCAGGCTTTCGTCGTACTGCAGCAGAGCTCTGGCAATGCCGTGGCGCACAGCGCCGGCTTGACCGGAGAAGCCACCGCCGTTGACGTTGCAGACGATGTCGAACTTTTCCAGAGAATCGGTGAGAGCCAGAGGCTGACGAACGATCAGCTTCAGGGTCTCCAGACCAAAGTAGTCGTCAATGCCGCGGCCATTGATGGTGATGTTGCCGCTGCCCTGGTACAAACGCACCCGCGCTACAGAGCTTTTTCTTCTGCCGGTACCGTAAAAGAAAGGTTTCGTCTCGTACATAGTGGTGTTCCTCCTTGATTAAAATTCGTAGACTTCGGGCTTCTGAGCGGCAAAGTTGTGCTCAGGTCCGTTCACTACGCGCAGACGGCGGAGCTGGTTGCGGCCCTGGGTGGTGTCGGGAAGCATTCCCTTCACAGCCAGCATCATAGCCTTTTCCGGATTGGTGGCCATCAGGGTCTTGTAATCGACTTCCTTCAGTCCGCCGATCCAGCCGGTGTGACGGCGATAGAACTTCTGCTCCAGTTTCTTACCGGTGAGGACGGCCTTATCGCAGTTAATGATGATCACATGATCGCCACAGTCGCAGTGAGGGGCAAAAACAGGCTTGTGCTTGCCGTGCAGCAGGGTAGCAGCAGCAGCAGCCACGCGGCCCAGGCTCTTATCGGTAGCGTCCAGCACGTACCATTTGCGGCTGATTTCCTGTGCCTTAGGCATGGTAGTAGACATATTCATTCCTCCATACAGTTTTCATGGTATCCAAACAGGATGTAATCCTAATTTTTAATGACGCAAGTGCTATTATATCCATGGATTCTTCCCTTGTCAAGAGACTTTTTTTGATTTTTAGAAAATAGTGCCCCAATTCTCTTAAAATCTCTCGTTTTTTCTCTGCTTCTCTCACGATCTTACACTTCATTTCATTTTTTCTGCTGGACAGAAAATCAAAACTGTGGTATACTAGGTCAACTTTCCAAATCACCTGCAATCACCCCCTTTTCTATTGAAAGGAAGCGCCAAAACCGTGCAAAAAATATTGGGCTATCTGCGAAAAGCAGTCCATGAATTTGATCTGCTCCAGGATGGAGACGTGGTGGCCGTAGGCGTCAGCGGCGGTAAAGACTCCTTGGTTTTGCTCCAAGGTTTAGCCCTGCTGCGCCGGTTTATCGGCATTGACTACAACTTAAAAGCCATTACCCTGGATCCCGGTTTCGGCGGTGTGCGCACCGATTACTCCAAGGTCGCTCGGATGTGCCAAGAACTGGGGATAGAGTACATTCAAAAAGATACCGACATCGGCACCATTGTTTTCGATATCCGCAAAGAGCCCCACCCCTGCAGTCTCTGCGCCAAAATGCGCCGGGGCGCCCTCCACGATACCGCCAAAGAACATGGCTGCAACAAGGTGGCTTTGGGCCACCATTTTGACGATGTGGTGGAAACCTTTATGATGAACCTCTTTGTTGAAGGGCGATTAGGGTGTTTTGCTCCCAAGAACTACCTTTCTGTGAAAGATCTCTGGGTGATCCGGCCCTTGGTGTTTGCTCCGGAAGCTCAGGTGCGGCGGGTGGCCAACAAATTGGAATTGCCGGTCACCAAATCCCGCTGCCCGGTGGACGGACACACCAAGCGGGAAGAGATGAAGCTTTGGCTGGCAGATCAAGAGCGAAAGGATCACGGTTTCAAGCTGCGGATGTTCGGCGCACTGCGCCGATCCGGTTTGGATGGCTGGGGATACCGCACTGTCAGCAAAAAAGGCGATAATACAAGAGAACTAGCAAAAGATTTTGTGAAAGCAAACTCTTTGCAAGAAAACAACAAAAAAATTCCGGAAAACGGTTGACAACCGGAAAAATATTCGGTATAATGGGTAAGCTGTCTGATGAGGGCAGGTCAGAACGGCCCCTAACAACGAGGCGTAGCTCAGCTTGGTAGAGTGCTTGGTTTGGGACCAAGATGCCGCAGGTTCGAATCCTGTCGCCTCGACCAGTTTCCAGATGGAGATCAGGCCGGGCGGACGCAGGAAACCGTGCAGAACGTGATTCTGCTGGTGTAGCTCAGTTGGTAGAGCAGCTGATTTGTAATCAGCAGGTCGGGGGTTCGA
>DXWR01000057.1 GCA_019416775.1 Oscillospiraceae bacterium
GAACAAAGAAACCCGTGAACGGAGAAAAGGGAAACATTCGTGTTTCTATTTGTTTTATTATATACGGTATTCCGAAAACTGACAATAGTTTCTCTCTTTTTCCGGGCATACTAACCGAGCGAGGGAGGAATTTGGATGCGAAAACTCAAAGAGCAGCTCACCGTCTTTGCCACCGGCGCTGCCGGATATCCCATCATTGAATTGATCTGGCGGCAGTCCACTCATTGGAGCATGGCTCTGGCAGGAGGAACCTGTCTGCTGCTGCTGTACAACCTCTATGGAAAATTCACCAAACTCTCCTTAGGGCTGAAATGTCTGCTGGGCAGCGGGGTCATCACCGCCGTGGAGTTTGTGGCCGGACTGATCGTGAACTGCTGGCAAAACTGGAATGTGTGGGACTACTCCTGCTTTAAATTCCACTTTATGGGACAGATCTGCCTGGTTTATTCGGTACTGTGGGGCTTTCTGTGTTTGCCGGTCAGCGGGCTTTGCAAAATGATGCGCAAGCGCCTGCACAACGAACCGAAAAAACTGTTCAAAGGCAAAAAAGCCTTGGGGTAAGGGAAACAGTATACAAACCCTTTTTGCTGTGTTATACTGAAAAAAAGATTTTTAGTCATTTCATTTTACACAGAAAGAAGGATGTTTATGCAATCCGTTTCTTTGCTCCCTGCGGATACCCCTGCCCTGCTGGCAGACACCGCAAAACTGGCCGGCGATATTTGGCGGGAATACTTTCCCGGGATCATCTCCCCGGAACAGGTAGAGTATATGGTGGACAAGTTCCAGTCTCTCCCTGCCATGGAGGAGCAAATTCAACATCACGGCTACACCTACTATCAAATCCGCCTGGGTGACAACCTGCTGGGCTATACCGGAGTCTGCCCGGAGGGAAAAGGCTTATTTTTAAGCAAGCTTTACCTGAAAAAGGAGTACCGTGGAAAAGGCTATGCAGGAAAAACTTTCCGCAAATTGGTGGATCTTTGCCAAAAACAGGGGTACCGGTTTGTCCGCTTGACCTGCAACAAAGGCAACACCCATTCTTTGGAGGTGTACCGCCACTGGGGTTTTGTTCAAACCGACGCGGTGGAAACCGACATTGGAAACGGTTTCGTCATGGACGACTATATTATGACCTATACCGTCAAATAATTCCGCAAAAAGTACAGCGGGGACTTCCCTTTGTTGGGATCATCCCCGCTGTTTTTCTTTGCAAAAACAGATCAACCCCGGCGGTGGTACAGCTCCACCATTTCCCGGATATCTTCACTTAAAATTTCGTCGGCAGCGCCTTCTTCCATCCGCCATTCCCAGTTGCTGCCCACGGTGCTGGGAGTGTTCATCCGACAGTCGGTGTCCAGCAGCAGGTAATCCTGCATGGGAATAATGCAGAGATCCGCCACGCTCTGGAAGGCTGCCCGGATAAAGCCCCAGGAATAGCTTTCCTCGTGGCTCAGATTCAAGTACCGCCGGGCATACTCCACCTCGTGTTCCGGAGCGCTGTTCAGCCAACCGATGAGGGTGTCATTGTCATGGGTGCCGGTGTAGACCACACAATTTTTGACATGGTTGTGGGGCAAAAAGGCATTGTCCGAACCGTCAAAGGCAAATTCCAACACCTTCATACCGGGATAGCCGGAATCTTTCAGCAGCTTTTCCACCCCAGGAGTCATCACACCAAGATCCTCAGCAACAATCTCCAGATCCCCCAGCTTCTTGTGGAGCTGGCGGAAGAATTGGATCCCGGGGCCCTTTTTCCATTCCCCGTTCACGGCAGTTTCTTCCTCGGCAGGCACCGCCCAGTATTCGTCAAAGCCTCGGAAGTGGTCGATGCGCATCACGTCGTAGGTCAAAAAGGCACGGCGAATTCGCTCGTTCCACCAAGCATAGCCGGTTTTCTTATGTTCTTCCCAACGGTAACAGGGATTGCCCCAAAGCTGACCGGTTTCGGAAAAGTAATCCGGTGGCACTCCCGCCACCAAGCTGGGACGGCCATCCTCATCAAAGCAGAACAGTTCCGGATGGCTCCAGGTGTCGGCGCTATCCCCCGCCACATAGATGGGAATATCCCCAAACAATTTGACCCCGTGATCGTTGGCATATTTTTTCAGCTTCGCAAATTGCGCAAAGAAAATATACTGCATCCAAAGCTGAAAATCAATCTCCTCTTTCAGCTTTTCCTTGGCTTCTGTCAAGGCTTCCGGCTCCCGGAGACGAAGGGGGTCCTCCCAATCATACCACTGAACCATATCCTGGTCCTGTTTGATGGCCATAAACAAGGCGTAATCTTCCGCCCAGTCCTTGTTTTCCTTGTAAAATGCCTGATAGGCTTTGCCGGGCTTATCCCGGAGAAAAGCTTTTTTCAGCAAGGGAAGCTTTTCGTTGTACATGGCGTCAAAATCCACTTTGCAGGGATCGTCCCCCCAAAGGTGCGCCTCGCACTCTGCCTGGGTAAGCAGGCCCTCCTCCACCAGCAGATCCAAATCAATGAGATAGGGATTGCCGGCAAAGGTGGAATAGGAGGAGTAGGGGCTGTTGCCATAACTGGTAGGGCCGATGGGGAGAATCTGCCAATACTGCTGATCGGACTTTTCCAAAAAGTCCACAAAGTCATAGGCGGACTGCCCCATGGTGCCGATTCCATACTTTCCCGGCAGGCTGGTGATATGCATCAGGATACCGCTTGCACGCTTCATGAAATGATACCGTTCCTTTCCGACGAACACAGAAAAAATTCCTGTGTTTTTCTCTAAATAACAGACATTAGTATATCATTTTTTTGGAGAAAATGCAAACCTTTCTGTCCCGATTCAGAACGGTAACGTAGTTTGTTCCATGAAAGGAGCCGTACGTGGCCCTTATTTATGATGGGATAAAATCCAGTCTAAAATATCGGTCTGCTGAAACACCACCGTTGCGCCGCCGTGATAATTCCCTGTAATGCCCCGCTGGGCAAACCAGGCTTCATCCGGGACCTGCAATTGCAGCACTTGACGGATTTCCTCCTCCGTCTGTCCCAACGCCTCATAGGCAGCCAACAAATCGTTATAAGCATCCCAAGCTCGCTAGGAGCCGTAGTATTCGTCGCCCTGCGCCATAAAGATGTATACCGCCACCCCGTTTTCCGCCACGGAATCATAGGTTCCGTCCCACTGGGACGCGCCGTGAAGATAGGCAGCGTATAAATCCGGGCGCAGGGAAACCGCCCGGGACATGGTTTCGCCTCCGGCGGAATAGCCTGCGGCGTAAACCCGGCCGGTGTCCACGGAAAAGTGCTGAATAAAATATTCCGTCAATTCAATGGCTTGCTCCGCGGAAGTTTCTCCCCAATCGGTGAGCTGCGCGGACACCACGATCATCTGTTCCGGCCGTTCCGTCCAGCAAAGAAACCCCGGCCAATCCAGGTTGGCCTCGGAAGAGCTCTCCCCAAACCACATCATGTCATACCCCGGCATGGCCATCATCAAAGGATATTTCTGCTGAGGATTATAGTCGTCAGGGAGATAATAGCTGTAATGAATGGTGCCGGTCTCCCCCTCCAACACCTGCTGGGGTATTAACCCGGTTTGAACCCGCGTTTCCGCATCCAACACAGACTGAGTGGTCCCGCGATCCTGCTCTGCAAAGGAAAAATCCTCGCCATTCTCCGTCGCATCTGACCTTCCGGCACAGCCGGACAAACCCAGTAACAGCAGTAACCCTGCCATGCTCCCTGCCAATACCTTTTGATATTGCTTCACTGCAATCCATCCTTTCAAAAAAGCAGAGACCGGCTGTTCGGTCCCTGCTTATTTCGTGACTCCTTTTTGTTTTCCCTGCAAACGGGGGCAACTGCTTTTCCGCCGCCGTTCCTCGTTGTTTTTAGGATTGGCCCACCGTATACCGCAGCCAGAGAACGTTCTCTCCCAGAGGTTTTACTTCTTTTAAGGCAAAGGCCACAGGGGGATGGGAGGGCAGAAAATCCGCCTGTTCGAAGATCGAAACGGATTCGGTTCCTCCGTCTGCCACCGGAGCCAGCACCAGGCTCAGCTCGTCAATCAGCCCTTCCCTCAGAAAAGACCAGTTTACCACACCGCCCCCGGCCACCATCAACCGGTCAATGCCGAAAGATTCCTGCAACTTTTCCAGCAGCAGCGAACAATCCAGCCGGTCTTTCCCGGCAAAAAGGTAAGAGATCCCCAATTCCTGCAGATAGGCAAGGTAAGCAGGAGAAACCTGCCGGGTCAACACCTCAATCACATGGGCGGACGGACGGCCTTTCTTGGCAATTTGATGGGAAGAAAATCCAAGTTGGCCTTTGAGATCCACCGAAACGATAAAGTTTCCCATTGCTTTGCCCTTGGGATTGATCCAATCAGTGAAAGCAGGGGGATTTTCTACCGGATTCAGGGGCGGAGCCGAGCCGTCCGCATACCCGCCCAACATGGTGGTGGTACCGTAAAGGGTGGCGGGACAATGGTAAAATTCCCGCAATTTTCCGTAGGCATGAAGCGCCGGCATGGTCTCCAAAGTGGAGAAAAAATCTCCGTCAATTTTTCCATCCAAAGAAGCCAGCATGTGGCAGACCACAAACATTTTGTTTTTCATCTGAAATCCCTTTCTTTTTTCCGGTTGACCATTAGCTTTCCTTGCTGGGCCGCACCACCAAATCGGATACGTCTACCTGCTCCGGCTGTGAAACGGCATACAACACCGCCTTGGCGATGGCGTCCGGCTGGATACCTACCTTCCGATAAAATTCTTCCACCATAGATTTGGTTTCCGAAGGAGCAATGGTGTTCAGCAGTTCCGTTTGAATGGCGCCGGGATAGATGGTGGTGGTGCGGATATTGCTCCCTTCCATCACCGATTCGGCGCGGAAGGAATCCAGCATGGCCCGCACAAAGTGTTTGGTGCCGCAATACACCGCATTGCCGGGAACGGATTTGGTTCCCGCAACGGAAGAGGTGACCACAATCTGACCGCTTTTTTGGGCGAAGAATTCCGGCAGCACCGCCGCCATGGCGTTGAGCACCCCTTTGATGTTGATGTCCACCATATCCATCCAATCCTGCACCTTCAACTGGGACAGATTGCTTCCCGGCATAATCCCTGCATTGGCAAAAAGCACATCAATTTTTCCAAACCGTTGTTTTGCTAAAGCGGCCAATGCCTGCATGTCCTCCAGGCTGGTCACATCCGATTTTAAATACGCTGCGTTTTCCCCCAGCTGAGCTGCCAGCGCTTGGAGCCGGTCTTCCCGTCTTGCGCTGAGCACAACCTTGGCGCCGTTTTGAACCAAGACCTTCGCCGTTGCCTCTCCGATGCCGGAGGAAGCGCCGGTGATTAAAACGATTTTGTTTTCTACACCCTGCATCTTCAAGACCCCTTACTTTGGTTGCCGCCGCACAACAGCGCCTTCACACTGCTTTACGGAAAATTATTTCAGTTCTCCCCCATCCAAAAAGGCGTTGCCCACTTGTTTCCCCAGCACATGGTACGCATTGCGAGAGGGCTCAAAGGAAATGGGGCGGAATTTATAAAAATCAATGCCGCCGTCGGCGCCCAAAATGCTGTCATCCACGCTGACGTTGACAATCTGTCCGATGATGTTGCCATCTTCGTTAGCCTTGATGAATCGGCACTCCAACGCCATCGGCAGTTCGTCAATCAGGGGTGCATCCACAAATTCGCTTTTGGTTACATGAAACCCGGATTTTTCCAACTTTTTGGATTCGCTGTTGGCGGAAACCATTCCCACATAGTCCGCCGGGACCACATGGGCGGCATCGGCAAAGCTGACGGTAAAGGCTCCTTTGGCCTTGATGTTGGCGGTGGTCTTGTGGCCTGCGCTGAGGCAGAGCACCACTTGATTGGAATCGTACAGGCCGCCCCAGGCAGCGTTCATGGCGTCGGCGGTGCCGTCTTCGTTGTAAGTGCCGATGATCAGCACCGGCAGAGGATAAAACCAGGATTTCACTCCAAAATTTTTCCGCATTGTTCTCACTCCTTACATTGATCGTGGTTGATGGAAAATGGGAGCAGGAAAAAACTACTCCATACTCCCATTTTGATTACTTTTGCTGGTCCACAGGAGGCACCATAGACGCATACTTTGCTAACATTTCAGGGGTGCTGATATAGTAGCGCTTCTGTTGATCCATAGCGGCGATTTGATCCATTTCTTCCTGGGTCAAGGAAAAATCAAACAGGTCGAAGTTGTCCTTGATGTGAGCGGGATTCTTGGAACCGGGAATGACGATGTTGCCGTCCTGGATGTGCCAGCGCAGAATGATCTGGGCATTGGTTTTGCCGTACTTCTTGCCCAACTGCCCAAATAAAGGCTCTTGGATCAGCGCCTTGTCCCCGTGTCCCAGAGGATACCAAGCCTGAATCACCATGCCTTCTTGGTCCAAAAACCGCTTCAGTTTCTTTTCCTGCGAGTAGGGGTGAACCTCTGTTTGCAGCACCGCAGGCTTGATTTCGCAGAGATCCAAAATCTCCTGGATTTGGGCGGGGGTAAAGTTGGACAAGCCAATGGCCTTGACTTTGCCCTCTTTGTAAGCCTGTTCCATGAGCTTGTACCCGGCGACGTAGTCCCCGGCAGGCTGGTGGATCAGAAGCAGGTCGATATAATCGGTGTCCAGCCTCTGCAAGGTTTTTTCCACTGCGTCAGCCTGTTCATAGAAGGAAGGCCAAAGCTTGGTTTCCAGGAAAATCTCTTCCCGTTTCAGACCGGATTTCTTCATGGCCCGTCCCACCGCCTTTTCATTGAGATAGGCGTTGGCGGTGTCAATCAGCCGGTAACCGCATTCCAAGGCGCTGAGGACCGAAGCTTCGGCCTCTTCCGGGCTGAGCAAAAAGGTGCCGATCCCGGCCATGGGCATTTTGACCCCATTGTTTAAAGTGACGTATTCCATACAAAACATCCTTTCTAAAATAATTTCTAAAGTTCTGATTTTGGAAAATCCGACTGCCTGCTGACATCTTCCCAGGCGTGGAGTTCTCGAAGCCGGTTTTCCAAGGTGGTTCTGGCTGCATTCACGGCATCGCTGCCCAGCAGCAAGCGAAAGGGGGCGTCCTTCCGGAAAATGGTTTGCACAATCACTCTCCCGCCTCGCTCCGGATCCCCAAGCTGGTCATGGGAAGCCGGGGCCGCTCCCTTTCGGTACTGCACCGCCAACCCATCGTAATCCGAAATTTTCAGTGTGCTTTCTGCCAGCCGTTGTTCATAAAACCCAGTGCGAAAGGCTCCCGGTTCCACCAGCATCGTGCGGATGCCCAAAGATTCCGTTTCTTTGACCAAAGCCTCGGTGGCCAGTTCCAACGCCCCTTTGGCAGCGGAATAGTAGCCGTTGCCCAAAGCGCCCCGCACCGCC
Organism: Oscillospiraceae bacterium; assembly: GCA_019416775.1. Taxonomy (GTDB): domain Bacteria; phylum Bacillota; class Clostridia; order Oscillospirales; family Ruminococcaceae; genus Egerieicola. The sequence goes on from DXWR01000057.1 coordinate 7,359, forward strand.
CCAATGAAGCTCACATTCACAATCATCCCTTGCCGTGCTTCCCGCATTTTGGGAAGGACAAGTTGAATTAACTCCATGGGCCCAAAGAAATTGGTTTGAAACAGTTCCGCCACCTGATCCGGTTGGCTTTCTTCGATGGCGGCTCGATAGCCATGCCCCGCATTATTGACCAAAATATCCAGACTGCCAAAGCGGCGGTAGGTTTCCTCCACCGCCTGCTTCATGCTTTCCTCATCGTTGAGATCCAGCTGCAAAGGCAATGCCTGTTTTGAAAATTGTTCTACAAAATGCTGTAAAGATTCCGGATTCCTGGCTGTCACTGCTACTTTGCCGCCGCTTTGCAGGGCGGCTAAAGCAATTCCCCGTCCCAGCCCGCTGGAGCATCCGGTGATGAGCCATGTTTTTTGATCCATGCGAAGCCCTCTCTTATCGGATAAAGTTGGTGCCGATCCGCTCTTCCGGTTCCGGCAAGGGGACGCCGGCCTGTTTTCCGGCCTGGATGCTCTTTAATAGCCAAGCCATATTTTTCCCCAGCACCCGCATAATTTGAACTCCTTCGGTGTCCTGAAGCACCTGTTCCGGAGTTTGCCCATGAACCATATTCCAATACCGGGAAGAGACAATGGGCATCTGGGCGTAGGACAGAAACTTATTCAGCTCGTCCAAGGCAGCGGTGGTTCCGGCTCGCCGGGCGGAGACAAGGGCGGCTCCCGGTTTCAGGGTAAACAGCCCCAGTCCGGCACAGTGATCGGTGAAAAAGGCCCGATGCAGAAAGCCCATCATGGAGGCGGCTGCCGATGCAAAGTGCACCGGTGCACCGAACACAAAACCGTCGTATTCCCCGGCCACGTCCAAAAAGCCGTTGACCCGGTCATCATACCGGCATCTACCGTGACTGGCGCAGTAGCCGCAACCAATGCAGCCGGTGAGCGGCTGATTGCCGATCCAAAATGATTCGGCGGAAATCCCTTGGCTTTTCAGCGCCTGCCCCACCACTTCCAGTGCGGCGTTGGTGCATCCGTTTTTGTGAGGGCTGCCGTTGACCAGCAGTACTTTCATTGAAATCCCTCCAATCCTATGCTTTTATTATAAATCTCTTTGGTCAAAACCAGAAGTTTCGATTTGTTATGCAGTAATAACCCAAAACTTATCACTTCTTTTCCCCGCCTTTGGGCAAGCCTTTGAGGGTGTGAAAGTACATTCCCAGGGAAACCGGCAGCATAATCACTTCCACCACCAGCTGAGTCCAGATCATACCGTACAGCCCAAAGATCACATCCATTAAAATCAACAACGGAATATTCAACAGTCCTTGACGGCTGAAGGTCAAAGCGGCGGACTGAATGCCTTTGCCCAAGGCCTGGAGGGTATAGCTGATTAAGAAGTTTACCGAAGTCAACGGCACCGCCAAACAAGCAATCCGCAGAAATTCCGCTCCCAGGGTGCTGGTCTGGGGTTCCGGAATGAAGAGATGAAGGATCTGCGGCGCAAAAACAGCAAAGCAGGCCACAAAACAGGCGGACATCACCAGCGCCACCTTCCAAGAAAACACCGAAACCCGGCGCATCCGCTGATAATTTTGCGAGGCAAAGTTGTATCCCACCAGGGGCATAAATCCTTGACACAATCCCATGGACACGTTCAACGGGAACTGGTCAATGCGCTTGACAATGCCGTAAGCCGCCACCGGAATATCCCCGTAAGCGGAGGCCAAACGCACCATCACCATGTTGGAAGCGTTGCCCAAGGCGGTAGCTAAAGCGGAAGCCAGTCCCACCGAGAAGATGGGGCCGGTAAATCGAAAGGTGAAGTATTTTGGGTGAAGGGAAACGGCGGTTTTCTCTCCCAGCCGCAGATATTCTACGGCAAAAAATGCCACCGAAGCGGCGTTAGAAACCGCAGTGGCAATGGCAGCTCCCGCCACATCCAGGTGGAAACCGAAAATCAGCACCGGGTCCAGTACCACGTTGAGGATACCGCCGAACATCATCCCGGCGCTGGCCTGCTTGGCGTGACCCTCACTGCGCAGCAGATGGCCCATGGTCAAGCTCACCATGGTGGGCACGCCTCCCAGCACCACCACCCAAAACAGATACTCCCGGGCATAGCCGTAGGTGTCCGGGCTGGCCCCTAAAAAGCCCAGCAGGGGCGTTCGGAATAGGTAGCTTCCCAGGGAAAACAACAGGGTCACCACCGCACCGCCCCAAATGCTGAAAGCCGCTACCCCCTTGATGTCCCGATGGTTTCCACCGCCCAGCATCCGTGAAATCAAACTGCTGCCGCCGATGCCGAACAGATTTCCCAGTGCAGTGAGCAGATTAAACCAGGGAGATACCAGCGACACCGCCGCCACCATGGTGGGATCGCCGATTTGACCGATAAAGAAGGTGTCCGCCAGATTGTAGATCATGGTAACGACCTGGCTGATCACGGTGGGGATCGCCAAGGTGGCCACCGCTTTGGGCACCCACATCTCCTCAAAGAGATATTGTTCCGAATACTTTGCCATAAAATCAAATGCCTTCTTTCACTAGGACAAAACGGCACCTTCCCCACCTGGAATGGGCGAGGAAGGGCGGCAGATAATCACAAGCAAGAAATTGCGTTTTCTACTTATTTTCAATCGTTCTCCGAAAAAGTCCGGCTCAGCCATTGGTCGTAGGTGGGGATCCATCCGCCGCTTGCCCCGAATCCATGAGGCATTTCGTCCAATTGAAGCCGTTCCACCGCCACACCGGCCTGCTGGGCGGCATCGGCATTGGCTAAAAACTGATCGTAAAAGGGATCCCGGGTGCCGTAACAGTAAAAGGGATATATGGTTCTGGCCCCCAAATCATTGGCAGACAGAAACTCTTCCACCACTTGGGGTAAAGCGCTGTGTTCCGCGGCAAACCCATAACGATCCCTTGCTTATCCGTTTAAGCCATCCAGCCATTCCTGCACTTCCTCTTCCGTCACGCCGGAAGAGAACCGCATTCCTTCCTGCCAATCCCCGGTACCGGCCAACCGGGCAAGCTGCTCTCCGCTTTCTCCTAAGCCGGAACTGGAAGAAGTGCAGAAGGGGATCACGGTTTTGCCGGTAAAGTCATTGGTCTGCACAAAGGTGTTCACCGGCCAAGCTGCAATGCCCCACCAGATGGGGTAGCCAAGATACACCGTGTCATAAGAATCCCAGTTGTCCACGGTATCTTGCACCAATTCTACCTCCCGCTGGTCGGGGTTGTCGTGCTCCCGCACCACCCGGCTGTTTTCGTCGGTCCAGTTGAGGTCGTCGCTGGTGTAAGGATCGGCAGGCTCCAGTTCAAACAGATCCCCGCCGGTCAAATCCGCAATGTAATTGGCCGCCTGTTCGGTATTTCCGGTGGCGGAAAAGTACACCACCAAGGTGTTGGCATCTGAGGAAGAGCTGCTCTCGGATTCCGTTTGGGATTCAGAGGTCTCCGCAGCAGAAGAGGGATTGGAAGATGTGTTGGAGGTGGTCCGGCTGCTGCATCCTGCAAGGCCCACCACTATAACCAAACTCATCAAAACAGTCAAAAATCGTTTCATGGGGATAACTCCTTTCATTCGTAGCATTCTTGGAAAATGTTCAAAATCTCATCGTGGGTCATTTTTTGATAGCTGCCCTGGGAAATGCCGCAGGAATCGGCAATTTCCTTCAGCTGCTCTTTTTTGGCTCCCAATTCTTTTAGGGTAGTGGGCAGTCCAATTTCCACAATGAAATCCGCCAATGCTTGGATACCGGCCAAGGCCAGTTCTTGATCGGTTTTGCCGTCTCGGGCAATCCCCCAGACATTTTCAGCGAACCGCACAAACTTCGGCAATCCTTTTTGGTAGATGTGACGGTAATACACCGGATGAAGCACCGCCAAACCGCAGCCGTGGTTGCAATCGGTGTAAGCGCCCAACTGGTGTTCCATATTATGGCACTCAAAATCGCACTTCTTGCCCATCTTAATCACCCGATTTTCCGCCATGGTGGAATCCCACATCAG
>DXWR01000058.1 GCA_019416775.1 Oscillospiraceae bacterium
TTGTTACCGATTCAATTTGCCGGATTAGCTGTTTCTGGCTTTGGCCGCCGCAATCACCGCGGCTTCCAGCTGGTTAGGCAGCTGTTCATACCGCACCAATTCCAAGGTAAATTCCCCGGCGCCCTGGGTCATCTGGCGCACTAAGGTGGAGAAGTCGGCGGTTTCACTCAAGGGGATTTCCGCCTCAATCACCGTCTCGCCTTCTTCCGCCGGGCTCATGCCCAGCACCCGGCCCCGGCGCTTGTTTAGTTCACCCATCATATCGCCGGTGCAGGCGTCCGGCACCGTCACCGCCAAAGAGCCGATGGGCTCCAGCAGCACCGGTCCTGCCTGGGGAATGCCTTCCTTATAGGCCAAGCTGGCAGCGGTCTTAAAACTCATTTCCGAGCTGTCTACCGGGTGGTAACTGCCGTCCACCAAAGTAGCCTTAATGCCCACTGTGGGATAGCCCGCCAGCACACCGGTTTTCGCTGCTTCCCGCAAACCCTTTTCCACGGCCGGGAAGAAGTTTTTGGGTACAGCGCCGCCTACCACCTTTTCTTCAAAGACCAGATCTTCGCTGTCACAGGGCTCAAATTCAATCCAGACATCCCCAAACTGACCGTGGCCGCCGGACTGTTTCTTGTATTTGCCCTGAACCTTTACCTTTTTCCGAATGGTTTCCCGATAAGCTACAATGGGATCCGCCAAGGTGAAAGATACACCAAACTTGCTCTTGATCTTGCTGATGGCCACATCCAGGTGCTGTTCCCCTAAACCGGAGATCAACTGCTGATGCGTCTCGTGGTTGTGTCCGTAAACGATGGTGGGGTCTTCTTCTGCCAACCGGCGGATGGCCTGGCTGACCTTGCTTTCCTCGCCCTTAGCGGCAGGCACCACGCCACGCTGGAAGGTAGCCGTGGGATAATCCACCCCGGCTAAAGTCACTTCCACCCCTTGGCAAAGGGTATCGCCGGTATTGGCGGAGAGCTTCGCCACAGCGCCGATGTCCCCGGCGACGATCTGCGGCATATCTTCCTGCTGCTTGCCGCTGATCAAAACGATCTTGCCCATCTTTTCAGTCTGGCCGGTGGTCATATTCACCGGAGCGGAACTGGGCTGAAGTTTGCCGCCGATGACCTTGATAAAGCTCAACTTGCCCACAAAGGGGTCGGCCACCGTCTTGAACACCAAAGCGGTGAGGGGACGGTCTTCGTCGCAGAGTACCGCCACTTCTTCTCCGGCAGGATTCTTGGCCGCTTCCATGGCGGATTCCTTGGCGGTGGGGAGGAGCATATCCAACCCATCCAGCAACAAATCCAGCCCTTCACCGGTGAGGGCGCTGCCGCAGTACACCGGGGTAATGTCCCCGCTCTTGACTCCCTTGTGGATACCCATCACCAATTCTGCGTTGGTAAATTCTTCCCCGGAGAAATACTTTTCAAACAATTCTTCGTCGGTTTCCGCCACTGCTTCGCTGATGGCGGTAATCAAACCCTGAAGACGGTGGTCGATTTCCGGCATGGGAACCTCTTGGGCCTTGCCGTCCACATATTTGTAGGCCTTCATCTCAATCAGGCTGATGTAGCACTGCACCTTGTGGTTTTCGCTGTAGGGTACTACTACCGGGCAGATGGTGGGGCCGAACAGGGTCTTCAGCTGTTCCAGCACTTTATAAAAGTCGGCGCTTTCCCGATCCAGCTTGCCCACAAATACGGCAGTAGCCTTATTTTGCTTTTTTGCCAAGCGGTAGGCTTTCTGGGCCCCTACGGTGACACCGGATTTCCCGGATACGGTGAGCAGCACGCTTTCTGCCGCCCGGACTCCTTCGTACAACCCTGCTGCAAAGTCAAACTGGCCGGGAGTGTCCAGCAGATTGATCTTGCAGCCCCGGAATACCATAGGGCAGACCGACAGGCTAACGGAAATACTCCGCTTGATCTCTTCCGGATCCCAGTCGGATACGGTGGTGCCGTCCTCCACCCGGCCCAGGCGCTCGCTGCTGCCGGTAGCGTGGAGCAAAGCCTCCACCAAAGTGGTCTTTCCGCTACTGCCGTGTCCGGCTACAGCAATGTTTTTGATGGTGCTTGCATGGTATTGTTTCATCCTTCTTCGCTCCTTATGCTGCTCTCTGTGGGATTTCTTTCGTAAAATCTAACAGAAAAAACGAACTTCAATGAATTCATTATAGCACAATTGCCCTATCCCGTGCAATTTATTTTGCTCGGAATTACTGTTCAATTTGTAGAAAATAACAGCTGTTCTTTGGCGAAAACAAACAAAACTCCTATAAAACCCGTGATTTTCCAAGAATGTAACAGCATAACAGAAGAGACGCCGCAGATCTGGACCCAATTGCGTCAACTTGCCCGCCACCATAAAACAACAGCCCCGCAGGGAATTCCTACGGGGCGATCTATACAGGGAAGGTTATTCAAATTGGCTGTAATACAAAGCAGCATAAGCGCCTTTTTTGGCCAGCAATTCTTTATGGTTGCCCTGTTCGATAATATTGCCATGTTCCATAAACAGGATGGTATCCGCATCCCGAATGGTGGACAGGCGGTGAGCAATGACGAAACTGGTCCGTCCCTTCATCAGCTGTTTCATGGCCATGCCGATCTCCGCTTCGGTGCGGGTATCCACACTGGAAGTGGCTTCATCCAGAATGATTACCGGCGGATCGCAAAGGAACACCCGGGCAATGGTCAAAAGCTGGCGCTGGCCGGCGGAAAGATTGGCGGCTTCGTTGTCCAGCAAGGTATCGTAGCCCCGAGGCATGGTGCGGATGAAATAGTCCACCTTGGCGGCCCGAGCTGCCGCAACAATCTCCTTACGCGTGGCATCCGGTTTGCTGTAGGCAATGTTGGCAGCCACAGTGCCGGAAAACAACCAGGTGTCCTGCAACACCATGCCGAAATTTTCCCGCAGCCCTTTCCGAGTCATTTGGGATGTGTCCACTCCGTCCAGAGTGATTTTCCCGCCGTTTACTTCGTAAAACCGCATCAGCAGGTTTACCAGGGTGGTTTTGCCTGCGCCGGTGCTGCCCACCACAGCAATTTTTTGACCCGGTTTTGCAGTGAAGCTGATGTCCTTCATCAGGATCTGATTGGGATAATAGCCAAAGCTGACATGATCGAAGGCGATTTCCCCTTTGGCGTGTTCCACCAACCGGGGCTGAACGGGATCGGGAATCTCCTCTTCCTCATCCAGCAGTTCAAAGGTACGCTTGGCGGAAGCAAAGGCCGCTTGGAGGGAGTTGATCATAAAGGAGGCTTCGGTCAAGGGCTCGCCGGCTTGGTTGATATACTGGAAGAAGGCCTGCACTACACCCACCGTCATGGTGCCGTTTAGCATAGCGTTGCCGGCAATGATGGCGATAACCACATGGGCCAACCGGGTGAGCAGCCGGATCAGAGGATTGACACAGTTGGTGAGAAAGTCCGCCTTTTGGTTGGCCGCACGGTTTCTTTCTGCCGCGGCTTCCACCTGCTGCCGGCTCTGTGCTTCGTGGTTGTAGGCTTTGATGACGTTGCGGCCGTTATAGTATTCCTCCACAATGCCGGTGAGCTCTCCAATGGTTTCCTGCCGTTGGGAAGCGCAGCGCAGATTTTTCTTTGCCACCAGCTGGGTAATGACGATGCTGATCAGCATAAAGGCCAAAAAAATCAAGGTAAGGGGTACACTGTAATAAAACATCACCACCACCGATCCGATTACCGTACCGATGGCCACAATCAGCTTCAGCAAGCCGGTTTGCAATACTTCTGCGATCTTATCCAAGTCACTGGTGACCCGGCTGAGGGTCTCACCGGCCAAGTTCTGGTCGAAAAATCGCAAAGGCAGCCGATTGAGCTTTTGGGCGATCTGACGGCGCAGGTTCAAATTCAAGCTTTCCGCCACACTGGCCATCAGGTAGGATTGCAGGTAGTAAAAAATCCAGGTAAAGAAGTAGAGTATCGCCAGCAGAGTCAGCTCCCAGCCCATGTTATCCCAGGTGATGGAAAAGGCATATCCGCCATTCCATGCCGCCTGAATGCTCTGCCAGAGATCATCTACTACCAAAGCGCTGTACATGGGATTGTAAATGCTCAGCGCCACATAGATTACAATAGACACCGCCACTACCGTCAAGCGGATCCACTGTCCCTTGAGCTGGCGGGCCAACCGCAGTACGGTGCCCTGCTTTTGATTCTGTTTCATGCTTCCTGTGCCTCCTTGGTTTGGGAATCATAGATTTCCTGATAAACAGGACAGGTTTCCAGCAGCTGCTGATGAGTGCCGATCCCTGCCATCTGCCCTTCGTGGAGTACAATGATCTGATCGGCGTGTTGGATGGTGCTGACTCGCTGCGCAATAATCAGCACAGCGGAATCCTTGGTTTCTTTCGCCAGCGCTTTTCGCAAAGCTGCGTCGGTTTTAAAGTCCAGTGCGGAGAAACTGTCGTCAAAAATATAAAGTTCCGGTTTTTTCACCAAAGCTCGGGCAATGGAAAGCCGCTGTTTCTGTCCGCCGGAAAAGTTGGTGCCTCCTTGAGCCACAAAGGAGTTCAACCCCTTTGGCAGAGAACGAATAAAATCTCCAGCCTGAGCCACATCGGCGGCGTGCATCAATTCTTCTTCGGTGGCATTTGGGTTACTGTACCGCAGGTTATCGGCAATGGTTCCGGAAAACAGCCAAGCTTTCTGCTGCACATAAGCCAGGTGATCCCGCAGGTAACGCTGGGTCATCTGCCGAATATCCACACCATTCAGGCTGATGGAGCCTTTTGTCACATCATGAAACCGCAAAATCAGAGAGGCCACAGTGGATTTGCCGCTGCCGGTGCCGCCGATAATAGCGGTGGTTTGGCCCCGCTTACAGGCAAAATTCAAAGCGCAGAGAGTGTCCTCCTCGGCATCGGCAAAGCGGAAGGACACGTTCCGGAAAGAGAGGACTTCATCGGTTTGCTCCTCCTCCGTTTCCGGATCTTCCGCCACCATATCCTGAATTTCCGGCGAATGTTCCAACACTTCCCGAACACGATCGCAGCATTCCAGTGCCCGGGGCAGGGTCATAATGACCATTTGAGCCATCATCATAAAGAACAGCACCAGCATGGCGTATTCAATGACGGCAGTAATGTCGCCGATCTGGAAATTCCCGCTGCTGATCCGCCCGCCGCTGAGCCAGTAAACCACCACGATAAACAGGTTAATGAAGAGGAAGGAAAGGCCGTCCAGGTTGGCAAACCGGCGGTTGGCCTTGATGGAGGTGCCGGCATATTTGGAAAAAGTAATGCCCATCCGCCGCTCTTCTTTTGCTTCATTGTTGAAGGCCCGGACCACCCGCACGCCGGTAAGATTTTCCAGCAAAACGGTAGTCATACGGTCCAGCAGCTTTTGCAGCTTTTTGAACAGCGGTGCGGCGCTCTGCATGATGAAGTAAGCCAGCACCAGCACTGCAACCACCACGCCCAGCAAAATAAAGCCCATTTCCATATCCAAGCTGAAGCACAGCACCAGAGCGATGATAAAGATCACCGGCACCGGCAGCACCATCTGGATAAAGCTGGTAAGCGCCATGGTGATGGTGGTAATGTCCGAGACCGTGCGGGTGGTGATGGAGGCGGTGCCGAAATGACGAAAGTCATAGATGGACAGCTTCAGGGACTTTTCATAAATTGCCACCCGCATATCTTTGCCCACGCGTGCCGATAAAGTAGCGCAGGCATAACCCCCTAAAATGGCACAGACGCCGGAAAGTACCGATGCGGTGGCCATCTGAATCCCGGTGGTGAGAAGGGCTTCAAAGGAAGCTCCGGAAGTGCCTTGGTTCAGCATCTGAGCCGCCAGGGTAGGGATGAACAGCGCTCCAGCCACGTCAATGATCAGCAGTAATACCGTTACTACACACAATTTCCAGTGCGGTCTGATGAATTGTAAAATCAGTTTCATACCGTTCTCAAGTCCTTTCTATGAAAAAAGTAAAAAAAATTGCGCCCAGGTTACTTTTCATAACCGGGCGCACCCGACATCTTATCGACTATGGCTGAATCCTGTTCAGCCGGCCATTGCGATGGCCAGTCCTCCGATGACTGATTTCTTGTTGTATTTTTCAGGGGGGTGATCGCCCCCAAACAGGCAGCACGAAACAGCTTTGGATCATATCCTTCTCCTTCTTTTTTGATGTTACCAAACGCTTTGAACAGAAAAAGCGCCCGGTTACTTTTTCAAATAACCGAGCGCACTCGACATCTTCTCCGGTCGTTGCGGCTGCGGCCGCAAACCTTCCGATGGTTCCTATTCTGTTTCTGTCTTTGATTTGGCGGCATTGAGTTCCGCTTGAATCAACCGGTTGAACTTTTGAGTCAAATCTGTGAGGGCCTTCTGATCCTGTTGACTCATCTGGCGCCATGCTTTTTCTTCAATCCGGTGCATCTGCAGCACATTCCTTTCTACAAATGCTTTTCCATCTTCCGTTAAAAAAGCCTGCTTGGAACGCTGGTTTTCTTCGTATGGCTCCAAACGGATCAATCCCTTTTTCCGCAGCAGCTTGAAGGCGGAATTTAAGGTCTGACGGCTGAGAAAAAGCTGATCGCTGATTCGGCTTTGAGTAGCAACTCCTTCATAAATAAAGAGCAACGACCAATATCTGTCTCTTATA
>DXWR01000059.1 GCA_019416775.1 Oscillospiraceae bacterium
TATAAGAGACAGTCCTAGTCCAAATGAAAGATGGCCTTTAAAATTCCCCGGAGAAACCGGGGACTGCGCACTACCACGACCTTCACCAAACTCCCTCCCCGTTACCGAAGCAGGCAGATAATCCCCACCACCAGAAAGAGCAGACCCAGCCAGGGCAGCATCCAGCGCAGGAAATACAGCACAAACAAGAGGATTCCCACCGCAGCCAACGCCGCGCCCCCCAGATTGCACTTTCCCTTTTTTGGAAACCGCATGGCCGGACCTCCTTCTTTGAGAGAAAGGGAAACAGGCTGTTTTTCCCATTCCCCTGCCTGTATTACCAGTATATGAGATTTTGGGTTTGGGGTGATTAGCGGGCTTTGGATTGGATGCAGAGCAGCTCCCCGGCAGTAAAGGTCAGAGAAGCTGTCTCCTCCACCAAATGATTGCTCACCCCTAAGGGAAACAGCCGGGACAGGGTCAAATTTTCACAGGGGTAATAGGCCCCGGTAAGGGTGACGCCCCGAGTTTCCGGGCTGAGGGAAAAGAGGGAAAAGTGGGGATAATCTCCTTTAGGAATGGTATAGCGGCCGGGAAGGAACACCTGGACCCGGTTCACTTCGTCCACCAGCTCCACCTCCATCCCATGACGGGCCGCCCAGCTCAAACTCTGGAGGTTGGCGAAGGTGTGGTCCAGCCGGCCGTGAGTGCCGCCATAGATGGTGAGCTTTCGGTAGCCACGTCGATACAGTTCCTTGATGGCCAGCATGGTGTCGGTGTCGTTTTTCTCCACCGGGAAGGTCAACCGTTCTGCCGGACTGTCCGGGGCTGGGGCGGAGTCGAAATCCCCTAAAATCAGGTCCGGTTCCCGCCCCAGGGCCTGGGCGTAGCGGTAGCCTGCATCGGCGCAGACCAGAAAAGCATCTTCCGGGACGGAAAGCTGTTCCGGATGAGGGATGGGGCCTGCCGCCAACAAAACTGCCTGTTTCATCGGTTTTCCTCCTCCTTCCACTGCCAATCCTTGATCTGCTGGGCCTGGCGGTACAGCTCGCAGTAGCTCTCATGCCGGGAGGGGGCAATCTCTCCGGCTTCCAGGGCCGCCAACACAGCGCAGCCCTTTTCCACCGTATGGGAACAGCCGGTAAACTTGCAGTCGTTCACATAAGGAGCGAATTCCCGGAAGCAGTCTGCCAGTTCCTCCTTGCGGATGGGGACGTACCGGAGAAAATCCATGGCGGAAAAGCCGGGGGTATCTGCGGCGTAACCTCCTTCCGGGAGGGCGTACAGCATTACCTGCCGGGTGGTGTGCCGGCCCCGGCCCAATTTTTTACTGATCTCCCCGGTATCCAGCTGGAACTGAGGATACAGCCGGTTGAGCAGGGTGGACTTTCCTACCCCGGTGTTGCCGGTAAAGGCGCTGATTTTATCTTTCAGCATTTCCCGAATGGGTTGAGCGGTGTCCGGCCGGTTCTCCCCCACGGCAAAAGTGGGAAAACCCGCCTTTTGGTACACCGAAAAAATAGGCTGGGGATCTGCCAGATCCGCCTTAGTAAAAACAATCACCGGGGCAATGGATTGGTGTTCCGCCACCGCGATGAGCTGATCCAGCACCAACCGATTGGGGGCGGGATCCGCTAAGCTGGTCACCAGCACCAATTGGTCCAAATTGGCCAACGGCGGACGAATCAACTGATTTTTCCGAGGGAGGATGGCGCTGACCATGCTCAGCCCCTGTTCATTCTGCTCCACCGTCACCAAATCCCCCACCAGGGGTTTTTGCTGGTCTTTGCGGAACTTTCCCTTGGCCCGGCACTCCAGCCGTTCCCCGGAAGAGAGGGCCACTTCATAAAATCCTCCCAGGGAGGTGAGGATTCTGCCTTGCTGCTGCTTTGTCATGGTGTGTCCTTTCTATTTCTTATCTATGCCACAACAGACGGAATCATGCCGATCCCGCCTGCTTTGACTGTATGATATTGGGTTAATCTTCCGTTTCCGAAGTGGTGGAGCTGGTATTGGAGCCGGTGCCGGAACTGGTGTTGGAACCGGTGCCGGAACCACCCTGGGAAGACTCCTCCGCTTCTTCCAACAGGTCGGTGTTCAAAGAGGTATTGCTGACGCTGCCGGACTGGAAATTGACGGTAAACCGGGCGAACACCTGTCCGCCGATGGAGAAGGTGACAGTGGAGGAACTGCTCCGTCCGCTGACATCATAGCCTGCGCTGGAAGAATTAGCAGGGTTGAAGGTAAAGCTGCCGGCGCTGGAGCCGTCCACTGTGACGCTGACAGTGTAATCCCGGCTGGCGTATTGGCTGGTATCTCCCACATTTACCGAGCAGTTTACCGTCTGCTGAGGTGCATTGCCGCTGCTGACCTCCAAGTTTACGGTAGTGCCTTCCGCCACACGAGCCCCTTCTTCGTAGCTTTGGCTGACGACCTCTCCGGCGGGGCGGGTGCTGTCCACCTCAGTGAAGGAGGCAGACAGGTCAAAATTCGCCAGTTCCTGTTCCGCCTGGGAACGGGTCATGCCCACCACTCTGGGCACGGTGGTCAAGGTGGAAAGATTCCGAGAGCCGGTGGAAAGATAGATGGTGACGGTGCTGCCCTTGCGGGCTTCTTCGTTGGCGGCAGGGCTGGTGCTGATCACCTGGCCGGCAGGGACGGTGTCGTCCGACTGCTGTACCACTGTGGGGACAAAGCCGGCGTTGGACAGTTCCTGTTCCGCCTGTTCCTGGGTTCTTCCGGCCACATCCGGCACAGCGTACATCCGTAGGCCGCTGCTGACCACCACCCGGACTACAGAACCCTGGCGCACCGAGGTATTGGCCCGAGGTTCCTGGGAGATGATGATTCCTTCGTCGTACTCATCGCTGGGCTCTGTGGAGGAGATTTCCAGCTCCACCTGGTCGTAGGCAGGGTTGTCCAGCACTTCATTGTAGTTTTGGCCCACCAAATTATAAAGCCGGAAGGATCCCGGGGGCTGGTTTAAGGCGGTGAAGAAGATGATCAGCGCCACAATGGCCACCAGCACACAGGCGCCGGTTACCGCCAGCAGGATCTGCATGGAGGTACTCATCCGCTTTTTCTTTTTGCCGTCCTTGGTTTTACCTTTGTCCTTTTTGCCCTTCTTTTTCTTGCCTTCTTCTTCCCCGTCGGGATTGGGAGCGTCGAAATACCGGGTGGTGCCTTCGTCGGTGAAGTACTTATATTCAAAGAGCACACTGGGATTGCGCTTGAATTCGTCGATGTCCCGCAGCATTTCGGAAGCGGATTGGTAGCGCAGATCCGGGTCCTTTTTCATGGCCCGCATGACGATCTCTTCCAGCCCTTCCGGAATGTCCGGATTCAATTCCCGGGGACGCTTAGCCTCCGCCTGCATCTGTTTTAAAGCAATGGCCACCGGGCTTTCTCCGTCAAAGGGCAGCTGACCGGTGAGCAGCTCGTACATCACAATGCCCACGGAATAGATATCGCTGCGCTCGTCCGCCACTTCCCCTCTGGCCTGTTCCGGGGAGATGTAGTGCACCGAGCCAATGGCCTTTTCGGAGATGGTCCGGCCGTTTTCCCGGGCAAACCGGGCAATGCCGAAGTCCATCACCTTGACAGTGCCGTCCTGAAGCAGCATGACGTTTTGCGGCTTTACGTCCCGATGGACGATGCCGTTGTCGTGGGCGTGCTGTAAGGCACGAAGGATCTGAACGGTGAAGTGCACCGTTTCCTTCCAGCCCACCTTGCCCTGCTGCTGGATGTATTCCTTTAAGGTGATGCCGGGGACGTATTCCATGACGATAAACTGCACCCGTTCCCCAAAGCTCACGTCGTAGATCTTTACAATGTTGGGGTGGCTGAGCAGCGCAATGGCCTTGCTTTCATTGCGGAACCGGCGCTTGAAATCCTCGTTGGTCAGGTATTCTTCCTTGAGGATCTTCACCGCAACCTTCCGGCCGGTGGTAATGTCGTTGGCCAGATAGACATCCGCCATGCCGCCGATACCGATCAGTTCCAGGATCTCATACCGTCCGTCCAGCCGCTTTCCAATGTATTGATTCACTAAAAGCCCTCCTCAGACTGTTTTTTGCCTCATGGCATCCTATTAGCAGAGATACACAGCGGTAATGTTGTCAAAGCCGCCGTTTTGGTTGGCCTGGTCCACCAACGCTTCGCAAACCTGGTTAGGCGGGGTGGATAGGAGGATTTCCTCCATCTCAGCTTGGTCGCAAAGGCCGCTCAACCCATCACTGCAAAGCAGGATGCTGCCGCTGCCGATGTCTCCCAAGCAAACAAAATCAATGTCCACCTTGCTGGCCACCCCCACTGCACGGGTAATCATGTTTTTCTGGGGATGGTCCTTGGCCTGCTCTTGGGTAATCTTGCCCTGTTCCACCAAACTCTGCACCAGGGAATGGTCCTTGGTGATTTGGCTGAGCTCTCCCGCCTTAAAGCGGTAAGCCCGGCTGTCCCCCACATGGACCACATAGCCCTTTCCATCCAGCACAGCGGCCACCACGGCGGTGGTACCCATGCCCAGATATTCCGGCTGCTGGAGGGAACGGCGGTAGATGGCTTCATTGGCCCGGCTCACCGCCTGAACCAACACCGCCTTCACCTGCTCTTCGGTGAGGTCCACAGTCAGGTGGTCGTGGAGGATTTCATAGATGGTCTGAGCCGCTATGGCGCTGGCCACCTGTCCCCCGTTTTCTCCCCCCATACCGTCGCAGACCAAACCGAAACACACCCGTTCATTGAGGATGGAGTAGGCGAATTCGTCCTGGTTGGAAGAGCGGTGACGGCCAATGTCCGTCTTTCCATAAATCATCATGGATCTTCCTTCCTTCCCTTAGGAGTTTTCCCGCCGCAGTTGTCCGCAGGCGGCTGCTATATCACTGCCCAAGGTGCGGCGCACCGTGGCATTGATTCCATGTTCCATCAAAAGGGATTGAAACTGCCGCACCCGTCCCGGTAAAGCGGGCTGAAACCCCGCTTCCTTAACGTAGTTGACCGGGATCAGATTCACGTGGCAAAGCTGCCCCTTTAAAAGTTTGGCCAGCTTTTTGGCCTGTTCCGGGGAATCGTTTTCTCCGGCGATGAGCGCGTATTCAAAGCTGATCCGTCGGGAGGTGAGCTGGGTGTACTCCTTGCAGGCGTCCAGCAGCTCTTCGATAGGATAGCGCAGGTTCACCGGCATAATCCGGCTGCGGGTCTCGTTGTCGGCAGCGTGAAGGCTCACCGAAAGAGTCAGCCCCAGCTTTTCCTGGGCCAGCTGCTTGATCCTAGGCACTAAGCCGCAGGTGGACAAGCTGATATTGCGCATACTCAGATTCTGCCCCTTGGGATGGTGGAGCAGAGAGAGGAATTTCAGTACCGTATCGTAATTATCCAGCGGTTCCCCGATGCCCATAAGCACCAGATGCCCCACCTTCACTCCACGGTCTGCCTGGGTGCGGTAGACCTGCTCCAACATCTCCCCGGGGGTGAGGTTTCGCACAAACCCCGCCTTGGTGGAAGCGCAGAACGCGCAGCCCATTTTGCAGCCCACCTGGCAGGAAACGCAGAGACTGTAGCCGTATTCGTACTTCATCAGCACCGTCTCCACCGACTCCCCGTCCGGCAGGCGGTAGAGGTATTTCACCGTTTCATCCAGCTTGCTTTCCAGCCGCCGAACGACGGTGAGAGTGGTGAGGGTACAGGTTTCTTCCAGCTTTTGCCGCAGGGCTTTGCTGAGATTAGTCATTCCCTGGAAGGAAGCAACTCCCTTTTGATGGACCCAGTCAAAGAGCTGCCCTGCCCGGAATTTGGGTTCCCCCAGTTCTTGGCAAAGGGCGGTCATTTCCTCCAGATCCATGGAGCGCAGATCCCGTTTTTCTTCCACTGCTTTTTCTCCTTCCTTTGGCAATTATGTTCGCACCATCCGGGCGATGAAAAACCCGTCTCCGTCTCCCCGATGGGGGAAGATAGTGAGCATATGCCCTTCCAACAGCCCCAGCTCTCCCAATTCTTCCGGCAGAGGCAGGGGAGCAAATTCCGGGTGGGACTGCAAAAACCAGTTGACGTTGTCTTGATTTTCCTGTTTGGACAGGGTACAGGTGGAATAGATCAAGGTTCCTTTCGGCTCTACATACCGGCAGTTGACCGTAAGCAGTTCCCGTTGGAGCTTGACCAGCGCCGTTCCGTCTTCCGGGGGATGCTGACGGATTTCCGGCTTGCGCCGCAGTACCCCGTAACCGGAGCAGGGCAGATCGCAGAGCACACCGTCTGCCAAAGGCCGATCCGAATCCCATTGAGAAGCGTCCCATTGGGCCGAGTGCACCGAATGCAGCCCCAGCCGGGCGGCGTTTTTTTCAATCAGCTCCACCTTTTGGGGATAGAGATCAAAGCTCAGGACCTCTCCCTGATCCTTCATCTCCAAAGCCAAAGCGCAGCTTTTGCCTCCCGGGGCTGCGCAGATGTCATAGATCCGCTGTCCCGGCTTGGCTTCCATCAAGGAAGCGCAAAGCTGACTGGAACTGTCCTGGACGTAAAACCAGCCTTCCCGGTAGCCCGGCAGCTGTTCCACCCCGCCGGTGCGGGAGAGCAGCAGCCCGTCTTTCACCAAGCGGCAAGGGACGGCTTCCACTCCCTGTTCCTCAAAAGCTCGCACCAAAGCAGGGGTGGAAATTTTCTGGGTATTGACCCGCACCGTAACAGGAGGGCGGCCCAGCCCCGCCTGCATCAATTCCAAGGCGGTCTCTTTGCCGTAATCCCCCTTCCACTGCCGGTACATCCATTCCGGACAGGAATAAGCCTGCCATGGGGGCATCTTTTCCGGGTAAAATGGCTTCCCTTCCCGCAAAAACCGCCGCAGCACCCCGTTGACCAGTCCTTTGGCGGAAAACACCTTGGCGGGAGCGCAAAGCTGCACCGATTCATTCACCGCCGCCGCATCCGGCACACTGTCCAAAAACAAAATCTGGTACATCCCCATCTGCAGGATGGTGCGCACCGGGGGATCGATCTTTTTCCCCTTCAAATATGGGGCAAGCAGGGCATCCAAGGTAATCTGCCGTTCCAGCACCCCGTAAAACAAGGCGCTGACAAAACCCGGATTGCCGGTAAATCCCGGCTGGCGCAGGGCGTGGTTTAACGCTAAATTGGAATAGCTTTTGCGG
>DXWR01000006.1 GCA_019416775.1 Oscillospiraceae bacterium
GGCCACCGCCTATGCCCGGGCCCGGGGCGCCGACCGGATGAGCAGCTACGGCGACTTTATCGCCCTCAGCGAAGTCTGCGACGTACCCACCGCTTTGCTGATTAAGCGGGAGGTCAGCGACGGCATCATCGCCCCCGGCTACACCGACGAAGCTCTGGAAATCTTAAAGAGCAAGCGCAAAGGCAGCTACAACATCATCCAGATGGACCCCAACTACCGTCCCGACCCGGTAGAGCACAAGCAGTGCTTCGGCATCACCTTTGAACAGGGCCGCAACGAGCTGAAGATCGACGCCGACCTGCTGAACAACCTGGTCACCGACAACAAGGAGCTGCCGGACTTTGCGGTGCGGGATCTGCTCATCAGCCTGATTACCCTGAAATACACTCAATCCAACTCTGTCTGCTACGCCAAGGACGGCCAGGCCATCGGCATCGGCGCCGGACAGCAGTCCCGGATTCACTGCACCCGTCTGGCCGGCAACAAGGCGGACATCTGGTGGCTGCGGCAGCATCCGAAAGTGCTGAATTTGCCCTTCAAGGAGGACATCCGCCGTCCCGACCGGGACAACACCATTGACGTCTACATCTCCGAGGAATGGGAAGACGTGGTGGCCGGAGACAACTGGAAGTTTGCCTTCACCCGGCAGCCGGAACCTTTGACCCGGGAAGAAAAGAAAGAATGGCTCTCCAAACTCACCGACGTCAGCCTGGGCAGCGACGCCTTCTTCCCCTTCGGCGACAACATCGAACGGGCCAGAAAGAGCGGCGTGAAGTACGTGGCTCAGCCCGGCGGTTCCATCCGGGACGACAACGTCATCGAAACCTGCAACAAGTACGGCATGGCTATGGCCTTCACCGGCATCCGGCTGTTCCATCATTGATTTATCTGAAAGGCGGAGCGACAAAGCCTTCCCCTTTTGCAAAAAACTTTCATTTCCAATCCGAAAGGAGAACAACATGAAACTCTTAGTAGTGGGCGGAGGCGGCCGGGAACACGCCATCATCCGCAAACTCAACGAAAGCCCCAAAGTAGACAAAATTTACTGTGCCCCCGGCAACGGCGGCATCTCTCGGGACGCGGAGTGCGTCAACATCGGCGCCTGCGACATCGAAAAGATGGTGGCCTTTGCCAAGGAAAACGCCATCGACTTCTGTGTGGTGGCCCCCGACGATCCCCTGGCTGCCGGTATGGTGGACGCCATGAATGAGGCGGGCATTCCCTGCTTCGGCCCCAACAAAGCCGCCGCCCGGATCGAAGGCAGCAAGGTCTTTGCCAAAAACCTGATGAAGAAATACGGCATTCCCACCGCTGCCTACGAAGTCTTTGACGACCCCCACGCCGCCATGGACTACGTCAAGGCCCAGAACACCTACCCCACCGTCATCAAAGCCGACGGCCTGGCCCTGGGCAAAGGCGTGATCCTGGCCCAGAACGAAGAGGAAGCCATGGCTGCCATCCACTCCATTATGGAGGACAAGCAGTTCGGGGACAGCGGCAACCAGATTGTCATTGAGGAATTCCTCACCGGCCCGGAAGTCAGCGTGTTGAGCTTCTGCGACGGCAAAACCATCGTCCCCATGGTGTCCAGCATGGACCACAAGCGGGCGCTGGACGGAGACCAAGGCCTAAACACCGGCGGTATGGGTACCGTGGCTCCCAACCCCCACTACACCGACGCCGTGGCCAAAGAGTGCATGGAGACCATCTTCCTGCCCACCGTCCGTGCCATGGAAGCGGAAGGCTGCCCCTTTGCCGGCTGCCTGTACTTTGGCCTGATGCTCACTCCCAAGGGACCCAAGGTAATTGAATACAACTGCCGGTTCGGCGACCCCGAAACCCAGGTGGTGCTGCCTCTGTTAAAGAGCGACCTGCTGGACATCTTTGTAGCAGTGAGCCAGGGCAAGCTGAACAGCGTGCCGGTGGAATTTGCCAAAGACGAATACGCAGCCTGTGTGGTGGAAGCCAGCGGCGGCTATCCTCAGAGCTACGAAAAGGGCAAAGTGATTCACGGACTGGACGAGAAGGGCCAGTGCGCCGGCGTCACCGTCTACCACGCCGGGACCAAATATGAAAACGGCCAGTTTCTCACCAGCGGCGGACGGGTGCTGGGCCTGACCGCCACCGCCAAGACCCTGCCCCAAGCCTTGGAAAAAGCCTACCAGGCAGCGGATAAGGTGACCTTTGAAAAGATGCACCTGAGAAAAGACATCGGTCAGCGGGCCTTGCAGGCATTATAATCAAATCGGATCAACAAAAGGCATCTGTGAAAAGCAGGTGCCTTTTCTGTTCTGCCAGTCTGCCATGGGTGAAACCATCTGCTGGGAAAAGAAACCTATTACACCTAAAAGGAGAACCTATGAAACAAATACTTCAAACTCCTCGCTTATTGCTCCGTCCCTTTACCGTTCAAGACGCCCCCGCCCTCTGCCGTCTGCTCCAGCTGCCGGAGGTACACCGGTTTCTTCCCTTGTTCCCACCCCGTACGGTACAAGAAACAAGTCAGATGATCCAATCTCGTTTCGCCCCGCTGGAAAAAGAGGCGCTAGGAGGACGGTATGCCATTCAAGAACGGGAAACCGGCGCTCTGGCAGGATATGTTACCTTAGATCCAGCAGACAGCCACGATTTAGGCTATGCTTTGGGCCGTTCATTCTGGAATAAGGGATACGCTCAAGAAGCCTGCCGGGAGGTGATTCAGGCTGCCAAGGAACAGGGACTGCCTTACCTTACCGCTACCCATGACCGGGACAACGTCAAAAGCGGAGCTGTAATGCAGCGCCTTGGAATGCGATACTGCTATTCCTACCGTGAACTATGGCAGCCCAAAAATATTTCTGTGGTCTTCCGGCTTTATCAGTTGGACCTACAACAAACAGTGGTCGAGGACTACCCAGAATACAAAAACCGGTATTCCTGGTGGGTGGAGCCTTCCGCCTTTCATCAACCAGAATAAACCCCGAAGCTGAGGCATCTGTGAAAAACAGGTGCCTTTTTGTTTTGCCTTTCCTTCCAAAACAGCAGAATTCCTGCTTGACAAGACATCTTGATTACCATATAATATTTATTGTAAAACAATAAATATATTTTGAAAGAAGAGATTTCAATGAAAACTCAACGATGGAAATTTGCCATTTCCTTGCTGGTGTCTTTGGTACTTTTTGCCGCCCTGCCCTGGGGCCGCTTCCTTCCCGACTACGGGCTGGGCTATTTTTTTTACATCATGCTGCCC
>DXWR01000060.1 GCA_019416775.1 Oscillospiraceae bacterium
GGATTTTGTAGGAATGTTAGTCCAATTTTATCCGACTAAAGCTGTACAGGTGAAAAGATATCTTAAATTGGCGGGATATGGTGATGATGAAATTCCTGATTTATTGGATAGGACAATTGGACGAGTTCCTCAAGCTTCCTACTTGTACAAGGGTTTTCCCAAGCGCAGAAAATAATTGGTAAAAAATATCCTCATAGATAGTTTTCTTATTTAGCCTATTTATGTTTAAACTCTTATTCCTCTATTTGTTCTTCTTGCCAGCGGTTGTTGCTGGAGATTTGTCCCATCAGCGCCTGGCATGGCAGGTGGAAGGAGGGGATGTGCGGAATATTGCCGGGCTGTGCCGGCAATATGTTCAAAAGAAATTGGAGGCGGAAAAAACGTTTTCCGTGGAATCTCTGTTGAAGGACCGGGAGGTGGCGCAGGCTTGCTACATGGCCCATTTTTTTGCGTTGGTGGGGAAGGAAAGGACTTACATCCTTCATGAATTGAAGGACAAGGAATTTGTGCAATGGTTGCTGAATCACCCGGAGGTGTTTGAAAAACTGGCGTTTGCCAAGGCCTCGGGAAAGAATACGCTGGCTGTATTGCGGAATATCTGGGTGAAGGAAGGGAAAGAGCTTTCCGGAGTTGGCCTCAACATGGCATTGGGTGCGGCGTTGATTTCTACGTCCCGGGAGCCGGAGGCATGCGAAGCCCGGTATGATTTTTACAAAAAGTCTTTTGCGGAGAAAAAACTTTTTCCGCAGTTCATTACGCTGGAACCGTGGGAATTCGGCATTCTTTTCCGGGGCAGGGAAAGTATTGAGGAGCTTGCCTGGGCACAGGATTACCTGGCTGGCAAAAAGAAGATCAAGGCGGGGAACGCAGGGTATGCCTGTTGCGGTCTGATCCCCTACCGGATGAAGAATAAGCAGGGAATCAGCGTGCATGCCGGTGGAGCGTTCTACGATCATAAACCTATTTCTTTGCAAATTTACGTGGAGTATGGGGGTGTGTGCGGCGCCGTTTCCAAAGGGGCGGCCGGGTTTGTGAAGGCGAAGGGGATTCCTTCCTACACGATCGGCCAGCCAGGGCATTGCGCCTTTGTGTGGAAGGGGGCAGACGGAGAATGGAAGATAGGAAATAACATTTATGGCTGGATATGGTCGGAAGGCGGGTCCGGAGGACCGTGGAAAGGTTCCGTTTCCACGATTACAGAGCTCCCCCGTTTTTGGAAGGGGAAGGATGCCGCTGCATCCAATCTCTGTTATTATTTATCCCTGCTGGCTGCCGATCCACAGAAGGCGGAAGCACTGCTGAAAGAGGCATTAAGACGGAATGCCTCCAATTATCCCGCATGGCAGGCCTTGATGAGAAGGAATGTCCGCCTGGCGGAGAAAGATAAATTGGCTTTGCTGGAACAATTCAAGGAGGCTTTTCCCGGAAATCCCACTCTGTGGGAGTATTTCATGAAGAATGAACTGGGGCTTGATTGGAAAAAGGCGAATGGCTATGCCGTTTATCCAAGATTGCTGGCGCAAAATGAATCATGGGATTCTGTAGACGCGTATATGCGCAATTTCTGTGCTTTAGCCCGGAAAGATATTCCGGATATGGCTGGAAAGTTGCCTTATGGGGTGAAAACCAAGAGAATCTTTTTCAAAAACTGGCTGAAATTTTACCAAGAGAACAAAATCGACCGGAAGGTGAGGGTACAAACCTGCGCTGTGCTGGAAAAGGCGCTTCCTTCGCTCTTGAGTCATGAAAAAACGGCATTGCAGTTTCTAGGGTTTTATGGGCAGGTGCTTGATTTATGGAAAGACAAGCAATTGTCGGCCCGGGCCGATACCTTCCTGACGGTATGGTTGAAGGAAGTAGACAAAGCTTCCGTACGGAAGAAGATGGCGGAAATAGGTCTGAAAGTAGCCGAGCATCTGGGAGACAAAAAAGCGCTGGTTCGTTATGCGGAGACTCAGGCTGGATATTGAATAGCGTGATTCTTTCTATCTACATAGAATAATCGTCTTTTCTGGACTGGTTGGTGATCAACATGGTTTGAGATTATTCAAACTTATACGGTCAATAGTCTGGTAGATGAAGAGAAGTATCTATGTAATTATTGTTAATTTTATGTTGCCAGGTATAGTGGTTTTTTCTTGGATTATCTATTTTTTGCTCTATCATATGCTTTGATGAAATGACACCTGGTGGCAAGTTTACTCGTATTGAGTATGTTATCTGTAGGTCCTGCCAAGAATGCAACCAACCCTTGTAGAGTGGAATTAGTAGGTATCATGTTTTTTACCACTCCTATTGGTTCGGAGGTTCCCAACATAGCAGGTTCCCAGGATGAATTGGAGATTGATTGGGAGAGTGCTGCAAAAGATTTACTGGAAGAAAAATTAGGATCTGTCGTTTCGGTGAGAGTGGATACAATTTCATTGTTGGCATTTATTAATTCAAATGGGAAATTTTTTGCAAATGTCCATTTAGTGTACGCTTACAGATTTCTTCACCATCATAAACCTGTTACTGCATGGAAATTGAAACAACAGAATAACTTGATGGATAACGGTATAGACTATTATCAAGTTGGGACGGCTGGAGTAAGAAGTGCTAAAGCGGCCGTTTTAAATGCTAAAAGAAAAATTCTTAGTGGCTTGGAAAAAGAATTGAAGGAACAATGTAAAGAACATCAGT
>DXWR01000061.1 GCA_019416775.1 Oscillospiraceae bacterium
GAACCGCCCTGGGCGATGTAGCCGTCGTATTCTTCCGGCAGCTTTTGGACAAATTCCTCCGCCTGGGCGGTGCAGACGGCGTGGATCACATCCTCCTCCGAACTGGGCTTGCCGCTGTCCCCGTAGGCCACGTTGCTTTTCACCGTGCCGGAAAACAGGATGGATTTCTGGGACACGTAACCGATCTTATCCCGGAGAGCGTGCTGGTTGTACTCCCGCACGTCCACTCCGTCCACCAGCACCTGACCCTGGGTGACGTCGTAAAACCGGGGGATCAGGTTGACCACGGTGCTTTTGCCGCAGCCGGTGGCGCCGATGAACGCCACCGTTTCCCCTTGGTGGGCGGTGAAGGTGATGTTTTGCAGCACATCCCCATCGGCGTCAGGATACCGGAAGGAGACGTTGCGAAACTCGATTTCCCCCTTCATCCCCGGCTGGGACTGGGTAACGCTGCCGTCCTGGATGGAGGAGCGGGTGTCCAGCACCTCCAAAATCCGCTTGGCCGCCACACTGGCCCGGGGCAGGATGATAAAAATCATCACCAACATCATAAAGGCCATGACCACCTGCATGGCGTACTGGGAAAAGACGATCATGTCGGAGAAGATGGGCAATTTGTCCGCCATCTGGGCGTTTTCTACCAGATAGGCCCCGATCCAGTACACCGCCAGGGTCAGTCCGCTCATCACCATCTGGATGCCGGGCATCAAAAAGGCCATGGTGCGGTTGGCAAACAGCTGGGTTTTGGTGAGCTGCTGGTTGGCGCCCTCGAATTTGGCTTCCTGGTAGTCCTCCGCGTTGTAGGCCCGGATGACGTTTAAGCCGGTGAGGTTTTCCCGGGTCACCCGGTTGATGTCGTCGGTGAGTTTTTGCAGTTGGCGGAACTTGGGCAGGGCCACAATGATGCAGACCAGCACAATCACCAGCAGCACCGCCACCGCTACACCGGTGGACATAGTCCACTGCCAGCTTTTTCCGGCAATCTTGCAGATGGCCCAAACCGCCATAATGGGGGCTTTGAGCAGCACCTGCAGGCCCATGACGATGAGGATCTGCACCTGCATCACGTCGTTGGTGGAACGGGTGATCAGGCTGGCGGTGGAGAATTTTCCAATCTCCGCCATGGAGAAGGATTGCACCTGGTCAAACAGCTTTTCCCGCAGGGTGGCGGCAAAGTTGGCGGCGATTCTGGCGGCGCAGACGGCGGCGATGATGGAAGCAGCAAAGCTCCCCAAGGCGCAGGCCAGCATTTTGCCGCCGGCAATGAGAATGTCGCTCATGGCGCTGCCTTGGGTCTGCACCAGGGTGGTGATCTCGGACATATAGTCCGGCATGGTCAGATCCAGCCAGACTTGAGCCACAATGAACACCAACGCCAGAACAGCTAAGCCCCAATCCTGCTTGGTCAGGTATTTCAGCAGTTTCAGCATGAATGGTTTGGCTCCTTTCTAAACATACGGCAGCGGCCAATCGCCCTGCCGGTTTGATGGGATAAAAAAATTATAGCACCTTACCGGTTGGGTGTTCCTTTCCTTTTTGCAACGAAATTGTGTCTGATTTTTGAATCAGCAGAGAAGATTCAACAGTGTTTGGAGAAAAATGTAACTTTTTTTCTGTTTTTTCCGGATTTTGTGAAATTTTCCCAAGCATTATTTTGCCATGGAAAAGGAGTAGGCTTCCCCGATCCAGTCCATCAGCTCCTGATCCACCTGCTGGGGACCGGTGAGCAGCACATGGTGGGTCCAGCGGTTGGGGTAGGCCTCCACCGCCTGGACAATCCGGGGAGATTTTTTCTCATAGGCCAGCCCGAAGCTTACCAACAGGTATTCCTTGGGCCAGCCTTTCACCTTCCGCCAGGGCAGAGAAGCCATGGCAAAGACATAGCGGTTGCGAAAGGAAATTTGAGTTTTGGTCACCTTAAACTGGGTCTCCGGGTAGTCTGCCGTCAGCCGGTCCCGCAATGTTTGGTACACCGGCAGCATAGAGGGCAGTTTGGCAAAAAAGGCTTGTTCTTCTTGGGTCATGGCAATCGGCTCCTTGTGTCCTCCGTATTTTAACGGTTGTTTTTTCTGTCGGGATATAAAAGGACGTGGCAGCAGAAAAAATTTCCCTCTTCATAATAGTCTGTCATCCCGTGGTAGCGCTTGGCAAGGTCCCGGATGATTTTGGTGCCAAGCCCATGCCCCGGTTCCGGTTTACTGCTGACCAGGTTGGGATTTTCCTCCAGCACCGGGCGAGGGACGGTGTTTTTCACGGTGAGGGAAAATTCTTCCGGGGTGGAGGTAAGCTCCAACCGGATCTCCCGCTGCCGGTCACAGGTTTGGCTGGCTTCGATGGCGTTTTCCATTAGGTTGCCCAGCAGGCTGCATAGGTCCCCGTCCCCCACGCCGTACACCTGAGGGGGAATTTGCAGCTTCACATTCACCCCCGCCTGGTAGGCGTTGGAAAGCTGCTGGTTGAGGATGGCGTTGAGGGCAAGATTTTGGGTGGAGACAAATTTTTGGGTGGTTTCCTGGGTTTTCAGGTAGTCTTGGATGTACCGGTCGATCTGCTCCCGTTCTCCCTGCCGGTTTAGGGCCTGCAGCAGGGTGAGGTTGTGTTTGAAGTCGTGGCGCATGGCTTGCAGTTGGCGGTAATGGGCCTGCAGCTCCTTGGCGGATTTCTCTTGGAGCAGGGTGTTTTGCTTTAACAGAAGATTTTCCAGCTCCAACTGATGCTTTTTGTTCAGCCAAAGGGGAATCAGGAAGGTGAAATAGCCCACCGCCACCGTGCCTATGAGGGACAGGACCAGCAGGCATTGCTGAAACAGGGAGGAATTTCCATGGCTCAGGCTGGTGAATAGCTGGCACAGGGCCCAAAGCACCATACAAGCCAGACTGAACACCGCTGCCCGTAAAATCCATTCCCGGCTCTCCCGGGGACTTTGTTTGGAAAGTAAGCCGAAGTACAGCGCCAGCAGCAGGGCTAGGATTACCAGCCAGGCCAAAAG
>DXWR01000062.1 GCA_019416775.1 Oscillospiraceae bacterium
CTGTTGTTCGGTGCAATTTGGACGGAATTTGCCCATTATTGCGTCCCTCTCCCCAAATACGGAATCCAAGCAAGCTGTCTTTCCTTTCCAAAATCGTCTCCCAAAAACAAAAAGCACGGTCGAAAAGAAACTGCAAAAGCAGCCTTTGGCTGTGCTGAACAAGAGTTATTTATTTGGAAAATAGTTCTTTTTGGTTATCCCATTTCCTCCAAAACCACACATTGATTTTGCCGGGAAACAAAGACGCGTTCAAACTGTTGACGGTCATACTCCACCAATCCGGCTATGGGATCGGCAATGGTCACGGTGGTGTCCGAATAACCAATCAGCACAGCGCCGTGATCGTTGGTGCTCCACTCCACATAATCGCCGCTCTCGATATACCATCCCTGGGTTTCCCGGCGGTCCGCCATGCCGATGGTCACCCAAACCACCACCGGAACATCTTCGCTGACCAGCTCATACAACTCTTCCGGAGTAGACCCACTGTAATCTACCGCCCGGAGTGTACTTTCGGCATCAGCCAAATAATCATTGGCAGCGGTGACAATGGCAGGGGTGCCGCAGATGTAACCCAGCTGACGAAAGGGATCGCCCACAAAGTATTCCTGCAGGTCCCCGCCGTACCGTCTGCCGTCCGCCCCATAGGAAAACGATGCAAGCACCGTAGGAAGATACTGACCGGCCATGGTGGTTTTATCCACCTCATAGCCATAGTAATGGAGCACCATGGTCAAGGCAGTAATTTCGCAGCCGGTGGGCAGTTCCGGCATCTGATACAGAATGGGAAAATCTGAAATGAGATGCGCCCCTGGCACAGCTGTCTCTAAATCCAGGAAAACAGGCAGGGAGCTGCTTTCCTCCGAACTCTCCTCCGGAAGAACGGTTTGCTCCACCTCCCCCGGCAAAACTGACAGGGATTCCTCCTTCTCATCACACAGAGAAATCTTAGGATCTTGCTCCGTCCCCAAAGACTGACTGAAAAACAACATTCCAAACATCACGGCCAGGGCACAGACACCTGCAATGATTCGTTTCGTCACAGCTCGTCCACCAACTTTCCCGGAACTCCGCACAATTCAACTTCCCTTTGCCGGTCGCCACAGATTAAATCAGAAAGAATATTGGGCGCAGACAAAATAGGCTGCCATAAATTCATTCTTTCTTTCACGTCAAGCATTCCTTTCCCTTTATGTTCTTTCAGCAGATAGGACTTTGATGCTATTTTCAGTATAGCGGATCAGATAGTGGAAGTAAAATACTTATCTTTTATTGCGGTGCATACATATTTTGAATAAATTCGACAAAACAAACGGCACGATCCCCAAAAGCAGAATCGTGCCAAGATAATAATCTTATTCTATTTCTTCTTCCACACTGCCCACCACGACAAAGCCATAGGGCGGCAGAGACACTTCCGAACGTTCCCATTTTTTGCCCAAGGAAACGGTTTGCGGCGTATCCGTGTGGTTGAGCACAAAGAGGTAGTTCTGCTCCCTTCCCTTGCGGCAGGCCAGCTCCACCCCTTCCGGGGTTTCTCCCAAAGAATCCACATCGGCAGCCCGAAGCAGCTCACTTACGAGCTTTTTCATCAAACCCTCCCCCGGCTCGGTGCCCACATACCAGGCTTGTCCCTGACCAAAACGGTTTCGGGTAATCACCGGCGTGCCGGCATACCATTCCCCAGCTGCGGCAGCCAAAGGCCGGGCGGTGGTGGGGGTGATTAGGTCGCACCACTGTTCCCCTTGGAACAGCTCCTCTCCCCACTGGATGGGCAGAGTAGTTTCCCACAAGCAATCGTATTCCGGCACCTCAATGCCCAGCACATCGCTTAACCCGCCGGGAAGAATGTCGGGGTGACAGAGGTTGGTGTCATCCTTCACTCCGGTGCGCATGGTCAGCACCAAATGCCCGCCCTGGGCCACATACTCCCGGTACTTCTCCTCCAACGCCGGGTTGGTCAAATACTGCAAAGGAGCAATTAACAGCTTATACTTGGAAAAGTCTGCCTGGTCGCTGAGAAAATCCACCGGCACATTGGCCCGGTACAGAGCGGTGTAGTACTTCATCACCTGCCCCAGGTAGGTGAGCTTGGGATTCTGGGGCTGAATCTGCAGGGCATAGTTCTGGTCGTAGGAATAGACGATCCCCACCTGAGCCGGGGTGGTAATGCCCTGCATTTCTTCCATGTAGGGGCGCAGTTTAGCAAAGAGTTCTTTCAGCTCCTGATAGGTCCGGCCGGGCTTGCCGCTGTGGGGCAGGATGCCGTGCCAATACTGTTCCGTGCCAAACAGGCAGCTTCTCCAACGGAAATACACCACCGTGTCCGCTCCATGGGCCACTGACTGCGCCGTCCATAGTCCCAACTGGCCGGGAGCCGGGTTGCGACCCATACATTCCCAGCCGGTGATTCCTGCCTGCTGCTCCATAATCCAGAAATTCTTTCCTTTGCAGCCCCGGATAAAGTCCAATTCCGCCGCCAAGCGCTGATTGGGCTGGTGAGGCGGCTGGGCAAAGTAGCCTCCCGGATACTGGTCGTGGCTGAGGAAATCCAGATCCTTGCCCAGCTCAAAATAACTAACTTTGTCCGCAAAACCCATGCAGTTGTGGGTGATAAACTGCCGGGGGTCGCAATACTGCCGCAGGATGTGCACCTGGAAGCGCATGAAGTCCGCCACCAAGTCGGAACAGAACCGCTTCCAGTCCAACATCTGGGATGGATTATGGCCGTTAGGCGTCACTTTAGGGGCAATGATCTGATGGAAATCGGAGTATTCCTGGCTCCAAAAAGCGGTGCCCCAAGCCCGGTTCAGTTCTTGAATGCTGCCGTACTTCTGCTGCAGCCAGCGGCGGAAAGCGGCTTCACAGTGAGGGCAGTAGCAAAAGTCCCCGTGGCTGTTGCCCAATTCGTTGTCCACCTGCCAGCCCACCACATGGGGATGGTGGCCAAACCGGGCCGCCATGGCGGTGACCAGCCGCCGGACGTGCTGACGGTAATGGTGGTTGGATTGGCAGTCATGGTGCCGTCCCCCGAATTCCCGGCGCAGTCCATGGGAATCCATGGGCAGGATGTCCGGGTCTTGGCGCACCATCCAGGCCGGAGGCGCCGCAGTCGGGGTGCCCAGCACCGTTTGGATGCCGTGGGCGGCTAAGGTGTTGATGGCCTGGTCCAGCCATTCAAAGTGGAATTCCCCTTCTTTGGGCTCCATCTTGGTCCAGGAAAATTCCCCCATGCGGACGACCTGGATGCCCAGTTGTTCCATCAAAACGGCGTCGGTCTCCCAGCGGTCCTGGGGCCAGTGCTCGGGATAGTAATCCACGCCGAAATAAAAGCTCATTACAGTTTCTCCTTCCGAATTGTGTTTTTTCTAGTATAGCATATCGGAAGGGATTTGTCTGCTGGGTAACATGGAATTTAATAACTGGTACCTTCTAAATTTCCGGATTCCGCAAATAGCCGCTGATTCCGATAGGTGGAGTACAATAGACCCAGCAGCAGACCGTTTACCACCAAACTCAGCGGCCGATCCAGAGTCATCAAAGGATACTGCCCAATCACAACATTGGTCAGCTTCAGATCTTGCATCAGTGCTCCAAAATAAGAAACCGCAAAATAAAGGGCGCAGCACAATCCCAAAAACCGTCCGCCCCGGCCGGGATTCCGGCAGGCCCGCCAGATCAGATAAGCAAAGAAAGCGGTCAACACCAGAAACAACATCAGCGCCAGTACCGGAGTATCCACCGCTACTGCAGAGAGCAGCCGGCCGCTCTTTTCGAAAAAGTACAGCGGCGACTCTTCGATCCACCAAATAGACCGCGGCAGCATTGGGAAGAGAAAATCATATAGGCTTTGCTGATGCAAAAAACTCCAATACATGGCAATCAACAACAAACAAGGCACCAAAATCCCAATGCACCACAGTGACGCCCGGCGGGAACCGGTATAAAATTTCGTGGCTGCCCGCAGATACAACACCCAAGCCACCCCTAAACAGCAGAGGAACGCGCTGAAGTTGCAGTAAAACATAGAAAAGATCAGGGTGGGCAGCAGATAGAGCTGGCGCAGCAGCAGCCCTTTCCGGGAACAGCAGGGGTGAGAGTAGATCCAAAGCAAAGCGGGAAGGAGAAACAGCGGCGTGAGATCTCCAAAATAAATGGCATAGGGCCAATAAGACCAACCGGCATAGGGCAGCTCCCCGGTGGGAAACAGAACCGCCACCATCCCCAAAGCAATCAAAGAAGACACCAGATACAGCTTTTTGGGCTGGGCAAACAGCACCCCATACCGAAACCGGCTGGCCAGCCAAAAGCCCACCAGTCCTCCACCCAATCCAATCAAAGCCATGGGTAGATTTAGGTTGGGCGGCACCTGGGTAGACTGCCATACCGGCAACAAAAATTGAATCACCAAACCCAAAGCCACCACCAACAAAGCGTACACCAGCATGGGGATATCCCACAAAGGGCGGTGCACCCCGTCCAACTGCTTTCCCAGTATCACCGGATCCCCCATATCGGTAATGGCCTGCTGCTGAGCCTGTGCTTCCTCCATGCCCTGAGCTTGGTAGTCCCGGGTTTGCAGCAAAAGATGGTCCTCCAGTTCCCGGCCCAGGATGGGACGAATCTTCTTCACTCGGACCTGTGCCAACACCTTTTCAAGATATTCCTGAATCCGTTTCATCTCTCATTCCCCCATCGTCTGCTCCACGGCGCGGCGAAAAGCTTCCCACTGGTTTTTTTGCAGAGCCAGTTGTTTTAACCCCGCTTCGGTGATGGAGTAAAACCGCCGGGTTCTTCCCTGCTCCACCACCTGCTCCTGAGAGGTAATGCAGCCCTTCGCTTCCAAGCCGTGAAGCACCGGATACAGGGTGCCGGCCTGAAGCAGGAAAGTGTCCCCGGAACGTTTTTTGATCTGCTCCATCATCTCGTAACCGTACCGAGGCTTTTCTAGAAGCAGGTGGAGCAGCATCATCTCCAAGGGATTGAAGGTCAGCTTCTTCATTTCTGTCGTCCTCCTTTATATATAGAA
>DXWR01000063.1 GCA_019416775.1 Oscillospiraceae bacterium
TTTCCGGGATGCTGCGGGAAAAGAAGATCAGCGCCATGGAATTGACCCAGTCGGTGCTGGATCGAATTGAAGCGGTGGACGATCAGGTGAAGGCTTACCTCACCGTGACGGGGGAAGAAGCCAAACAGCAGGCCGCCCAAGTGGATCAGCTGCTGGCCAAAGGGGAAGAGCTCAGCCCCCTGGCAGGCATTCCCCTGGCGGTGAAGGACAACATCTGCACCAAAAACGTGCGCACCACCTGCGCCTCCAAAATGCTGGGAAACTTTGTCCCTCCCTACGACGCCACCGTGATGAAGAAGCTGGAAGGCTGCCGTCCGGTGATGGTGGGGAAGGTGAATATGGACGAGTTTGCCATGGGTTCTTCCTGTGAGACCTCCTATTTCCAGAAAACCGCCAATCCCCGGAACCTGGACTATGTCCCCGGCGGCTCCTCCGGCGGCAGCGGCGCGGCGGTGGCAGCAGGAGAAGCGGTGCTGAGCCTGGGCTCCGATACCGGCGGAAGCATCCGTCTGCCCAGCGCCTACTGCGGTGTGGTGGGGCTGAAACCCACCTACTCCTCCGTGTCCCGGTTCGGCTTGGTGGCCTTTGCTTCCAGCCTGGACCAGATCGGCCCCTTGGGCCGCAGCGTGGAGGACGTGGCGATGCTGTACTCCGCCATCTGCGGTTACGATCCCATGGACGCCACCAGCGCCAAGCGGGAATATCCGGATTTCTACGCCAACCTGAAAGCCGACGTGGCCGGAAAGACCATCGGCATCCCGGAAGAATACTTCGCCCAGGGTGTGTCCGAAGAAGTGCAGCAAAAGGTGATGGATGCTGCCAAAGTGCTGGAAAGCTTGGGCGCTACTCTGAAGACTGTCAGCCTGCCCAGCACCAACTATGCCTTAAACGCCTACTACATCATCTCTTCGGCGGAAGCCAGCTCCAACCTGGCCCGGTTCGACGGGGTGAAGTACGGCTACCGCACCCCGGACTATCACGGTCTGGACGAGATGTACGAAAAGACCCGCAGCGAAGGTTTCGGGGATGAAGTCAAGCGCCGGATTCTCCTGGGGACCTTTGTGCTCAGCTCCGGCTTCTACGACGCCTACTACAAAAAGGCCAAGCTGCTGCAAAACCGCATTGGAGAAGAGTTCGCCCAGCAGTTTGAAAGCTGCGACCTGCTTTTGACCCCCACCGCTCCCGATACCGCCTTTAAGCTGGGAGAAAATATGGGAGACCCCCTGAAGATGTACGCCGCCGACGTCTGCACCACCACAGTGAACATTGCGGGGCTGCCGGCGCTGAGTATGCCCTGCGGCAGGGCTGCCAACGGCCTGCCCATCGGGATGCAGCTCATCGGTCCCAAGTTCAGCGAACAGGTTCTGCTCAACGCTGCATTGGCCTATCAGCAGGAAACCGGTTGCTGCACTGTAGCGAAACTGTAAAGGAGGGGAAGCCATGTTGAATCCGAATTACGAAGTGGTGGTGGGCCTGGAGGTCCACGCCGAACTGAATACCGAAAGCAAAATTTATTGCAGCTGCAAAAACGCCTTTGGCTTGGAAGTGAACAGCCAGTGCTGCCCCATCTGCATGGGGATGCCCGGCACCCTTCCCACTTTGAATATGCAGGTGGTGGAGTACGCCATTAAAATGGGCCACGCCTTGCACTGTAACATCCACCGCATCTGCAAGCAGGACCGGAAAAACTATTTCTACCCCGACCTGCCCAAATCCTATCAGATCAGCCAGTTTGACATTCCCCTCTGCGAGACCGGTTATTTGGATGTCCTGGTGGAGAATCCCGATAAGTCCACCTATCAGAAGCGGTTTGGGGTCACCCGGATCCACATCGAAGAGGACGCCGGCAAACTTCTCCACTCTGCCAACATCGACGGCAGCTTGGTGGACTTCAACCGTTGTGGTGTGCCGCTGATCGAGATCGTCTCCGAGCCGGATTTCCGCAGTTCCGCTGAAGCCCACGCCTATCTGGAAACCATCAAGTCCATTCTCCAATATCTGGACATCTCCGACTGCAAGATGGAGCAGGGCAGCATCCGTGCCGACGTCAACGTGTCGGTGCGGAAAAAGGGAAGCACCGAGTTCGGCACCCGGGTGGAGATGAAAAACGTCAACAGTTTCTCCGCCGTGGTGCGGGCTATCGACTACGAAGCCGCCCGGCAGATTGAAGTGCTGGAAAATGGAGGAGAGATCTTCCAGGAAACACGCCGCTGGGACGACGCCAAAGGGGAAAATGTGCTGCTGCGGAGCAAGGAAGACTCCCAGGATTACCGCTATTTCCCAGAACCCGACCTGCCCACCATTGTGCTGGAACAGGAGTACGTGGACGGCATCAAGGATACCATCCCCGAACTGCCCAACATCAAGCTGATCCGCTTTACCCAGGACTTTGGCATCAGCTACGACGAAGCCCAGGTGCTGCTGGAAGAGCCGGAAAAATGCGCCTTCTTTGAGGAAAGTGTTGCCAAGAAGATTTGCTCGCCCAAAATCATCTGCAACTGGATGGTGGGGGATCTGACCAAGTACCTCCGGGAACAAAAGCTGAGTTTGGCGGATACCGCCTTGACAGTGGACTCCTTCACCGCATTGCTCAAGATGATTGAGGATGGTAAAATCTCCAACGCCGCCGGGAAGCAGGTGTTTGAGGTGCTGCTCACCCAGGAAAATGCCGACCCGGCTAAGATCGTGGAGGAAAAGGGCTTAGCACAGATCTCCGATGATTCCGCCCTGCAGGCGGTGGTGGACCAGGTCTGCCAGGCCAACCAAAAGTCCATTCAAGACTATAAAAACGGCAAAACCAACGCTCTCGGTTACCTGACCGGCCAGTGCATGAAGGCCACTAAGGGGAAAGGCAATCCGGCAC
>DXWR01000064.1 GCA_019416775.1 Oscillospiraceae bacterium
CTTTACCGCTGACTGCGCCAAGCAGATTGATTATTGGATCACTGCCGGAGATACCCCTGCTCAGGTCCACGATCAATATATGGATGTGGTGGGCAAGCCGCCTGAAATGCCGGAACATGGCTTAGGTTTCTGGCAGTGCAAGCTGCGGTATCAGACCCAGGAAGAAGTGCTGCAGGTTGCCCGGGAATACCATCGCCGGGGCATTCCGGTGGATGTGATCGTCATCGACTTCTTCCATTGGCCGATGCAGGGAGATTGGAAATTTGATCCCGACTATTGGCCGGATCCCAAAGCCATGATTGATGAGCTTCACAGTATGGGTATGAAGCTGATGGTGTCGGTGTGGCCTACGGTGGACCGGCTCAGCGAAAACTACGAATACATGAAGGATCACGGCCTTTTGATCTCCACTGAACAGGGGATTCCCGTCACCATGGAGTGTTTTGGCTTTGAGACCTTCTTTGACGCCACCAATCCGGAAGCTCAAAAGTTTATCTGGCAGCGCTGCAAGGAAAATTATGCGGATCTGGGAGTGGATCTGTTCTGGCTGGACGAAGCGGAACCGGAATTTTCTGCTGCGGATTTCGGTCTGTACCGTTACCATTTGGGCAACGGAGAAAGCTGCGCCAACTGGTACCCGGTAGGTTACGCCAAAGCCTTCTATGACGGCATGAAGGAAAACGGGGTGGAAAACCCTATGAACTTGATCCGCTGTGCTTGGGTTGGCAGCCAGCGTTACGGCGCTTTGGCCTGGAGCGGAGATGTGCCCTCCACCTTTACCCAGCTGAAAAACCAGGTGACGGCAGGGCTGAATATGGGTATCGCCGGCATTCCTTGGTGGACGGCGGACATCGGCGGTTTTCACGGCGGAAACATCCACGATCCCGCTTTCCAGGAACTGCTGATGCGTTGGTTCCAGTTTGGAACTTTCTGCCCGGTGATGCGGCTTCACGGCGACCGGGATCCTCATGATCAGGCTCCTTTGGGTACCACCGGCGGCGGTATGTGCGGTACCGGCGCATCCAATGAAGTTTGGAGCTATCCCAAAGAGGTAGAGGACATGATGGTGTATTACATCGGACTGCGCACCCGTCTGCGCCCCTACATCGCCCACGCTATGGAACAAGCCCACCAGTCCGGCACTCCGGTGATCCGGCCCCTGTTCTATGCCTTCCCGGAAGATGAGGATTGCTGGGAGGAAGAAGAAAGCTATCTCTTTGGCGACGACATCTTGGTCAGCCCGGTGCTGATGGCCGGTATGGCTTGGAAACGGGTTTACCTGCCTAAATTGTCCAAAGGGGAAGTCTGGTACGAAGTGCTTACCGGCAGAAAATACCGCGGCGGTCAAACTGTGGCAGCGAAAGCCCCCAAAGACCGAGTACCGGTGTTTGTGCGGAAAGAAGAATTGAAGGAATTGTTCTGAGGATCCATATTTGAAAATAAAACAGCTCTGAAGTTTTGGATGTTACCGACTTCAGAGCTGTTTTGTATTTTGCTGAGTTATTTTTTGCAGAGGTATCGAATCATAGTGAGATCTCGTTCAAAAGATTGCTTTTCTTGCTTTTTCAGCACAGAGAGAATCATACCTGTAAAGAAACTAAGTAAAGCGATGATTCCCAGGGTAATGGAAACAACAAAGGTGGGCATCTGTGGCACTAATCCAGTGAGGATATAAGTTACTAATACCGGAACAAAACAACAGATGGCTGCAATCAGGAAGATTAAAGCGATGATACTGAAAAAGGCCAGTGGCTTTGTATCTCGAAATAGGGTAGCAATGGTTTTTAACACCCGAAGACCATCGGAATAGGTGCTGAGTTTGCTTTCACTTCCTGCTGGACGATCTCGGTATTCGATAGGAACTTCGGCTAAATTAAAGTTTTTATCCAAAGCAAAAATAGTCATTTCAGTTTCGATTTCAAATCCTTTGGACAATACGGGAAATGACTTTACAAAATCACGGCTGAATCCGCGAGCTCCTGTCATAATATCATTCACATGGGCGTGGAATAATCCGTTAATCAATTTGCGCACTAATACATTCCCAAAATTATGGAAACGACGCTTGTTTTCCGTAAAGTAGGTGGAACTTAACCGGTCGCCGATGGCCATGTCAGCTTTCCCCTCTAAAACCAACTTTTCCAAAACCGGACCAAAGGAAGCTGGATAGGTATCGTCGCCGTCAACCATAATGTAGCAATCGGCATCAATATCCCGGAACATAGAGCGGACGACGTTTCCTTTTCCTTGCTTGTATTCATGACGGACAATCGCACCGCATTCTGCAGCGATTTTTGCCGTATCGTCGGTAGAATTGTTGTCATATACATAAATATCAGCGTTCGGCATATGCTTTTGAAAATCCTGAATCACATTTCGGATTGTCAATGCTTCATTGTAGCATGGGATTAAAATTGCAGTAGACATAATGACCTCCTTATTGCTTTTTACTCATTATATCAATATTTTACAAAGG
>DXWR01000065.1 GCA_019416775.1 Oscillospiraceae bacterium
GGTCCACTGCAACGGCAGTTTTCAAGCGGTCACGAAAATCGTACGAACGGAAGCTGGACTGGCCTATCTTTTCACGGCGTGCCGGGGGAAATGAATTTACTTCTTTCAGAAAAATATACGGCAGATATTGGACCTGTTATAGGCAGAACAAATTCTTGTTTTGTTCAACAGTGCACAAAGTTGAGGCAAGCAAAACGGCCGATTCTATGTTATACTGTATCTGCTGCTTGAGCGGTCCCGGAAAGAAGATGCCAAGCGCTGAAACTCCGCAAGGAGCATTTTTTTCGGGAGATGGTTAGCGATAGTTAACTCTTGATTTGCCGGGCTATCAAATTGGACAGAGAAAGGGGAATTTGCATTATGATGTTAGCTTAATCTAACTAAAAGTTTCATGATTGATGCGAGAAGAAAGGAATGATTTTGATGTTACATGGTTCAACGGCGAGGAAAAGGATATTTTCCGGTATGCTGGTTCTGCTGGTGGTTTTTGCAGCGTGCTTTCAAACCATGCCGGTTTTGGCGGTATCCCCCGGGATTTATACTGCCACTGCAACTTCCCATTACCGCCATCCTACCACCGGCGTCATTGAAGATTCCGGCGGAGAAAGCTCCTATGTATTGGGCCAATCCATGACGGACAGCGCTTTGAATAAAAGTGCATTGGTGGAAGTGGATTCCGGCGGAACCACCTGGGTGACGGTTCGCTTGAATCTGATGGACAACATCCAGTCACCTCAATTCCAGGTGGACGGGAGCGCCGTTTCTGCCACCCTGATGCAGGAGGATTATACCAACAACACCGCTGATTTCCGCATGCAGGTGAACAGTGAAAACTCTGTGATCCGCTGCAATATGTATGTGATCCCCATGGGACGGGAAGTCATTTTCTATATCACGGTAGGCGGCCTTACTGCCGGTTCCGGAGATTTTATCACCACGGTTACTTTAGAGCAAACCCAGCAGACCAATCCCCAAACCCCTGCGGCAACATCATCTCAATCCGCTGAAACGCCCGCTTCTTCCCAGGCCCCATCGGCTTCGGCAACCTCCTCTGCCGCCCAGGAAACAGCTTCCGTGCCGGAAACATCCTCTTCGCCGGAGGTTTCGCAAACCAGTACCGCTTCTTCGGCTGGGACAGAGGAAGAATCCGATGTCCTTGGCCTGGAAGAATTTGATGCTTCCGGAAATGAAGTGACCAGTACCTCAGGTGAGGCCGGATCCTCCGGCAGCACCGGCAGCGCCGTTCTCTGGTGGGTAATCGGCGGCATTGTGGTGGTTGCTTTGGCCGGGGGAGCGGTGTGGTATATTTTCTTTTTCCGCAAAGGGAAGAAAAAGACGTAAGGGGGGAATGGAAATGAAATGCAAAAAGATCCTCTCTCTCTGCTTAGCCGGGGTGCTGGCCTTGACTGCTCTCACAGGCTGTGTGAACCAACATCCGGAAGACACTGCCAGCGCAGATGCGCAAACCGTTCGTTTGGTGGCCACATCCCCGGCCGTTGCAGAGATTTGCGATCGGTTGGAGTTGGATTTAGTGGGGGTGTGTGAAACCAGCAGCTCCCTCCCGGAGCGGTATGCAGATGTCACTACGGTGGGCATGGCCATGAACCCGGATTTGGAAATCATCCGGTCTTTGAATCCGGACTATGTGCTCTCTCCCAGCACCCTGCAAAACGACCTCCAGCCGAAATATGCTTCCATCGGGGTAAACAGCTTGTTTCTCAACCTGAAAAGCGTGGAAGGGATGTACGCTTCCATAGAAGACCTGGGGGAAAAATTCGGCCGGCAGGAGCAGGCCCAGGCGCTGGTGGAGGAATACAACGCCTTTATGGAGGAATACCGCAATCAGAATCAAGGGAAAGAATCCCCCACGGTATTGGTGCTGATGGGGTTGCCGGGTTCCTACATCGTTGCTACAGAAAGCAGCTATGTGGGCAGTTTGGTAAAACTGGCAGGGGGCGTCAATGTTTACGGCGATGGGGATGGAGAAGAATTTCTCTTTGCCAACACCGAAGATATGCAGCTGAAAAACCCGGATATTATCCTTCGTACGGCACACGGCCTGCCGGATGAAGTGCTGGAAATGTTTGCAGAGGAGTTTTCTACCAATGACATCTGGCAGCATTTTACAGCGGTGCAGCAAGGCCGGGTTTATGATTTGGATTCCAGTCTGTTCAATATGAGCGCTAACTTCAACTACGACCAGGCGTTGGAGCAGCTTCAGCCCATGTTGTACGGTTCGGAATAAACAAAAGAAACAAAAGGAGGAATTATTACAATGACAACAGCAAAACAGTCGTGGCTGAAACGGGGGCTTTCCTTGCTCCTGAGCCTGGCGCTTGTGTGCAGCCTGTTCACCATCGGTGCTGCGGGCGCCTCCGCCGCCACACTGGAACCCACCACACCGATTCAGAAAATCGACGTGCCGGTAGAGGACGGCGTCTATTATGCGGACATTGACCTTTGGCACGCCACAATGAACCAGTCTTCCATGGGCAATGCCGCCCTGAGAGGAAGCACTACCTTTGAGACCAACCATCCGGAAGATGCGGATTACCAGGCCATTATTGTGGTGAAGGACAATACCGCAACCGCTATTGTGGAGTTTATGCCCATGGGCTTCATTGGGCAATACGGCTTCATGATGGAGTTAGAAGGGGTGGACGCCAAGTATCTGACGCAATTCGGCGCAGTGTTTGACACAGTGGGAGA
The DNA here is from genome assembly GCA_019416775.1 of Oscillospiraceae bacterium. GTDB lineage: Bacteria > Bacillota > Clostridia > Oscillospirales > Ruminococcaceae > Egerieicola. The sequence goes on from DXWR01000065.1 coordinate 2,710, forward strand.
TCCCGACGCAGCTTCTTTCACTTCCATGGAGGTTCTGACCCGGCATTTAACCCAGGAAGGAACCACCGTTTATGACAGCTATAACGACCCGGATTCTCCGACTGTTTATGACGGCAGCACCATGCGGCCGGCAGGATTCGGTTATGACTATGAGCGTCCTTTGGACATCGAAGACGTGCCCTATGCTCATCTGATTTCTGTTGACGTCACTCCCATTTGGGTGCAGTTTGAAGATTCTACCAAGCCCGTTGCGGCGGAAGATTACACCTATGAAAATGCGGCCTACGTCCATGTTTTCGTCCCGGTGATGTACTCCATTCTGCCCACCTCCGGCGATCAGTACGCCAGAATGAAGGTGGATTGGACTTCGTTGGAAAAAATTGAACATCCGGAAGAAAACCTGCAGTACTGCCTGTGGAGCGCAAATCAGATTTCCGGCACTGCTTATACCAGCGAGTCCTATGAAAATTTGCAGAACGCCATCGGTGAAGTAACGGAAACCATGGAGAGAATCTGGCCCTCTGCCGACATCAGCATGTCTGGCAGCGGCAGCACCGCACAGCCGATTTTGGAGCAGAAAGAATTCACTGCGGAAGAACAGGCCGCAATGGTGCAAAAGCTCAACGATGCCATGGACGGCTTGGAGGAAATCGGCGATAAGACCAATCTCAACGCTGTCATTGCGGATGCTGAAACCATGGTGGAAGAGGAATACACTCCCGATAGCTGGGCTGCCTTCCGGGAAAGCCTGGAAAGCGCCAAAGCGGTGCAGGCGGATGAAGATGCAGGCGTTTCCCAGGTGACTGCCGCCGCCCAGGCCCTGACTGAGGCGATCAGCGGCTTGACTCTCCGGGCGGATACCACCGAACTGGCCGCTCTGGTGACTCAGGCGAAGGAAATCACCCGAGGGAATTATACCGAGGAATCCTGGGACGCCCTGCAACATGCCATCGCCGCTGCGCAAGAGGCTCTGGACAACCCCAATCTTTCCCAGAGTGATGTCAACGGCCAGGCGCTGACTCTCCAGAATGCGATGGATGGCCTGGTCGAAGAGGGAACTCTGGATAAAAACAATCTGGAAGACGGTGTGTACTCCATTTACGGCGAGATGGTAAAAACCAACCGTGAAGAAACATCGATGAGCAACGACGCCATCAATCACTATATCAAACTGACGGTGGAAGACGGCCAGTATTACCTCAATATGGATTTCAACGGTTTGGCCTACCTCAACAGATTCGGCTACCTGGCCGAGCTCTCCTATTACGATAACGGCTATACCTACGGCCAGTACGGCGCAATCGGAGGCACCCTGATTCCTGCGACTGTCCTTTCCACCCAGAAAAGCGCCGATGGCAGCGATTTGTATGACGAATTCAATCAGGCGGGCGGCTCCTATGAAGGCAAGCTGTATCCCGACCAGGTCAAGTTCCCGCTGGTAGCCGACGCTTTGGCCGACGAAGACGGCTATGTGCCGCTGCATGTGTTTGTGCCGGTGATGGAGGACATTTCCGCCGGTACCGGCGACCAGGATGTGCTTTTAAAGCTGGACTGGTCCACCCTGACCAAAACCACCGAAGACGACCCCAACTTTGAGCCGGAAGATCCGGTCGAGCAGTCCCCGGCTGTGGACTTCACCGATTCCGCCACAGGCGTAATGGTGAATGCCGACAAGGGCGTATTCGAGGAAGGCGTGCAGATCGTGGTTTCGGAAATCAAGCAAGGCGCAGACTACGACGCTGCTGCTTCCTCCCTCAGCGATGTGGGCAAGAAATTCAAGCTTTATGATGTGAATTTCCTGGATGCAGACGGCAATGAAGTGGCCCCCAACGGCACGGTGAGCATCCGCTTCCCGGTTGCGGCAGGCTATGATTCCGCCAACTTGGCAGTCTACCGTTTGGCCGACGGCGGCAAAGTGCTGGTAAGAGGCACAGTGGAGGACGGCTATTACACCGTTAGCACCAGGACGGCCGGAGCCTATGCGCTGGTGGAAAAGGGCAGCACCATCACCGATGCGGAGAATACGCAAAATGTAGGTAGTGGCGATACTGCGGTTCCCCAGACCGGCGATGACTCCAACGTGGCGGCATATGCGCTGCTGGCTCTGGCCGCTGCGGGGATGATGGGCTTTGCCCTGGTGGTCAGAAAGCGCAAGGTGGAAGAAAAGTAAATCGAAACGCACCTCATTTTGAGTGCTGAAAACGTTGGCCGGGCTGCCTACCATTGGTGCTCGGCCAAACGTCTAGGAAGGAGGAATGGATTCTGTGGTAAGCAGGAAAAAGAAAATACTTTCCTTTGTTATTACTGCTCTGGGGCTGCTGGCGCTTTTTCTGATTGCCGTCAACACCGGCAGCCTGAAGGTAACCCCACTGGAGCTGTTCAAAGGACTCTTTATTGAATACAACGAAAACGTGGCAACCATTTACGACCTGCGGTTTCCCCGCATCTTCATTGCTATTTTCGGCGGGGCGGCCATCGCCGTTTCCGGTGTGCTGCTGCAGGCGGTGATGAAAAATCCGCTGGCTGACCCGGGCATCATCGGCATCAGTTCCGGAGCCAGTTTGACGGCAGTGTTGATGACCGCCTTTGTGCCTGCACTGTACTTTTTCACACCTTTCTTCGCCTTCCTGGGCGGGATGATTGCCTTTTTGCTGGTGTACTCCCTTTCCTGGAAGGGCGGGCTTTCACCGCTTCGGATCATTCTTGTGGGTGTGGCGGTCAACGCCATGTTTACCGGGCTGATGAGCGCCTTCAACTCCGGCACGGGGAGCAACTATTCCGGCGTTGCCAGCATTGTCAATGCCAACATCACCATGAAAACCTGGGATGATTTTCAGACGCTTTTACTCTATGTGGTCATCGGCCTGGTCGCTTCCATCTTTGTGCTGGGGCAGTGCAATCTGCTGGCGCTGGAAGATAAGACAGCCAGGAGCTTGGGGGTGAACGTCACCCGCAGTCGGATCATCATTTCGGTGATTGCGGTGCTGTTGGCTTCCATCAGTACCGCCGTTATCGGCCCCATCAGCTTTCTGGGGCTGATTGTCCCGCATATTGCCCGGCTGCTGGTGGGAAGCAATCATAAGGTGCTGGTGCCCTACACCATGCTGTTGGGAGCGTTTACCCTGCTGCTGGCGGATACCGTGGGACGGACCATTGCCGCACCTTATGAAATCAGCGCATCTATCATCATGTCGGTAGTGGGCGGTCCGTTCTTTATCCTGCTGCTGAGGAGGTCGAAACAAAGCTATGGCCAGTAATATTTTTACCGTCAAAAACCTCTCCTTTGCCTACGGCAAACAGCAGGTGCTGAAGAACCTGGACATGGAGCTTCACGAGGGAAAAATCACCACCCTCATCGGCGGCAACGGCTGCGGAAAGAGCACCTTGTTTCATCTTATGACCAAGAACCTGAAGCCGGACGAAGGCGAAATTTACCTGCGGGAAACCAGCATTCTGGATTTAAAGCTCAAAGATTTTGCCAAAGAAGTCTCCATCGTCCATCAGTACAATACGGCGCCGGTGGATCTGAGCGTGGAAAAGCTGGTGGGTTACGGAAGAACGCCCTACCATACCATGGGGCTTTCTCCCGACCCCAAAGAGGATGAGGAGAAGATCCGCTGGGCGCTGGAGATCACCCATACCTATAAGCACAAGGACAAGCCGGTTTCCGAGCTTTCCGGCGGTCAGAAACAGCGGGTGTGGATCGCTATGGCGCTGGCCCAGGGTACCAAGGTGCTGTTCCTGGACGAACCTACCACCTATCTGGATATTCGTTATCAGCTGCAGATTTTGAAGCTGATCCGGCAGTTAAATCGGGAATTCGGAATTACTATTGTCATGGTGCTTCACGACATTAACCAGTCTCTGTATTACAGCGATGAGATTGTGGCCATGAAGGACGGCAGGATGATCGCCCACGGCCTGCCGGAGGAAATCATTTCCGGTGAGCTGGTTGGGGAGGTTTACGATGTGAATTTGGAGATTCGCTCCGTAGATGGCAAGCCGTTTGTCATTCCGGTATAACGCGGAAGGAAAGCAGAAAGCAGGGTGGAAAGGGTTCCGGCATCCATTTGCCCGTAGTTTTGATTTCAACCGAAAAGGCCGTTGCAGGCAATTTGCAACGGCTTTCCTTTGTTTTAGTTGTTTTTAAGAGAAGCGTACTGCTTATACTAATTTCCAACCGCGGCTTCCTTTCGGGCATGCAGGAAATTTTGGTACAGCCCGACGGTTTCCATCAATTCTTTGTGGGTGCCGGATTGGACAATCTCTCCTTTTGCAATCACCAGGATTTGGTCGGCGTTTATAATGGAGTGCAGCCGGTGGGCGATGACGATGACCGTTTTTCCCGGCGGTGAGGTTGCCTTCCGGTACCGTGAGGGAAACCCCGTGGAGCACTTCGTCTTCCTGGTAGGCAAAGCGGACGTTTTCAAAGGAAATGCTGTGGTCTTTCCCGGTGAAGGGCTCCTCTTTTTGCTCCAACGCCGGGGCGTTCATCAGCTGTTCCAGCGCTGTGATTTTGTAATTGATCTGGCGCTGTTGGTCCGGCTGGAGCGGTATGCCAAATTGGTGACGATATTCAAAACGGACATTGAGATAAGAGGAAGCCCGGATACCACCAAAGAAGTGATATCCGGGTACTTTGCTTTTTCAATGCTGCTCTTACAGATGGTATTCCATAGGATAGGTAAGATAGCTGTGAGGCTCTAACTGATCGCAGGTGACATATCCGGTCGGAGCATTCAGAAGGCTGGGAATCCGGTTGACAATGGTAGCGCAGGTGTGCTCCACAGTAGCAGGCTTTACCACATGGAATTCTGTGTTTGGCTCTCCGGTAATCCACCAGTCGCACATATCGCCGTCTTCCGGACCATACACCTTGCCGATGGTTTCTTCTTCAATGGTGATTCCCTGCATGGTTTCGATGGTAACTACGGCAGACATACCGATGCAGTTGCCTGCCGGAATCGTCTTGCCCAGCGTGGAGCTGTATACATCATGATCTACAATATACGGTACATGTTTTTGCGTAATGGATTTGATGGTCAGGCCCAGCTTGCTGCAGATGGCTTCGCTGGCGTTCCAGGCATAAGACGGCTCAAAATCAACGGGATGGGCGATTTTTTGTTCAAATTCCTCCGGTGTCAGATCACAGCCATGGGCATTCGCCAGGGCAAGACCATAGTCTTCTACGTTATAGCTGTAGGCGCCCTTGATTTTTTCAATCTTATTGCAGCCGCTGGCCACCATAGCAACCATGTTGATCCAGAAGATGTCCTGCATACCGGATCCGGTGATAGTGCAGTTGTTTTCCTTGGCCAGAGCATCCAAGCGATTGATTTGGGCTGCAGAAGTTGTCCAAGGATAGATGGCCTCCTCGCAGGTCGTAATCACATTGATACCCCGGGAAACACATTTTTCTACCTGCTCATAGATATCTCCAATAAAACTGAACAAGGTGACAATGGCTACATCTGCGTCACACTCATCTAACACCTTATCCGCATCATCGGAGATGATGATGCCGGTTTTCAGGCCCAGTCCGGCATAGTCGCCTACGTCCATACCAACCACCTGTGGATTCACGTCGATGGCGCCTACAATCTGGGCGCCGTGCTCATACAGATAACGAAGCGTGTATTTTGCCATCTTTCCGCATCCATACTGAACCACTTTAATTTTTTCCATACAGATTCCTCCTTAACATGATTAAAATATTCCGGTGGCAGAAAAAACTGCCTTTTCTATAAATATAGTATAAACCCTCATGCGCAAGGAGAGTCAAGGGGGATTGTGGAAATATTGGCAGACCCTCTGTCACTTTTGAAATGTGACCGGCACCTGCAGCCTGAGAAACATACTGCGTGGATCGTTGTCGAAGACATGAAAGCCGGTCATCACCTCACAAATATAATCTCCCGCTATTTGATAGTTCATATTCTCGCAGTAGTTTCGCAGCTGGCGTGCGCAGCGCACTTCGTCATCAAAATTATCTAAGTAAATGCAGGCATACATGCCGCTCTCCACCTCCTGCAGGGCGGAAAGATCACCCTGATCCCGGGTGTTGGTAAAAATAAAAATCCGGTCTGCCAAAAACCGGTCTTTCAGAAAATCTTTTTGAAGGATCGAGGTACCGATGTTATAGGAATGAATCTGTTGAAATCCCTTTTCTTCCAGCTTCCGCCGCAATTCACGCAGGCTTTGCTCGAAGCTGTGCACATCATCCTGATAAAAGTTATCAGAACAGGGGATCCCCCAGGCAAAACGCCGGTCAATATATTCTAAAGAAAGGGTACCAGTGGCAGGCGATTTACGGTACCGCTCAATCGACATAATCGCTCGTTCTACTGCATCATGCTGGGCTTTGAGTTGGCGCATTTGCAGATGAATTTGCTCGTTTTTTTGAGAGAGCAGTTCTTCGATGAGGGAGATATCTTCCCTTTGCAGCACCTGTGCGATTTGCGACAGGCTCATGCCTAATTCTTTCATATAGGCGATCATATCCAATCTGGCATTTTGATTGATGTCGTAATAGCGATAGCCTGTTTCTGGATCCACATACCGGGGTTTAAGCAATCCTTTTTCATCGTAGAGACGCAAGGTAGGGATGGAG
>DXWR01000066.1 GCA_019416775.1 Oscillospiraceae bacterium
TTTAGTATACCATTTGAAGCAGACCCTTTGCAAGAAAAATGGAGAAAAAAACGGGAAAAAGCAAAAACCGAACCGTCAAAAGGGACAGTTCGGCCAGCGTTTCTTACAGCACCTTGGACAGGAAATCCTTCAACCGGGGGTTTTGGGGATGTTCGAAAAAGTCCTTGGGGTTGTTTTCTTCCTGGATTTTTCCTTCATTCATAAACAGCACCCGGGTGCCCACTTCCCGGGCAAAGCCCATTTCGTGGGTAACCACCACCATGGTCATGCCGGTGTCTGCCAGCTCCTTCATCAGGTCCAGCACTTCCCCCACCATTTCCGGGTCCAGGGCGGAGGTGGGTTCGTCAAACAGCATCACCTTGGGGTCCATAGCCAGGGAGCGGACAATGGCGATCCGCTGCTTCTGTCCGCCGGACAACTGGGCGGGATAGGCGTCCGCCTTGTCCTTTAACCCGATCCGGTCCAGCAGCTGGAGGGCCCGTTCCTTGGCCTGCTCCTTGGTCATGATCTTCAGCTTCACCGGAGCCAAAGTAATGTTTCCCAGCACCGTCTTGTTGTTAAACAGGTTGAAGTGCTGGAACACCATGCCCATGTGCCGGCGCACCTGGTTGATGTCGGTTTTCTTGTCGGTGATGCACTGATCCTCAAACCAGATCTCCCCCTCGGTGGGGGTTTCCAGCAGGTTCAGACAGCGGAGAAAGGTGCTTTTGCCGGAACCGGAAGGCCCGATGACCACCACCTTTTCCCCTTTTTCAATGTTGATGTCAATGCCGTCCAACACATTTAAGGAGCCAAAGCTCTTTTTAAGCCCCGATACTCTTATCACTCTTTCTCAGACTCCTTTCCATCAAGCGAACCAGCAGGCTGATGACCAGCACCAGCACAATGTAAATCAACGCCATCACCAGGTACGGCACCATGAATTCATAGCTGTTGGAGCCGATGTAGTTGAAGGCCACATACAGGTCGGTGGCGCCCACAAAGCTCACTACCGAGGTTTCCTTAATCAGGCTGATAAACTCGTTGCCGATGGTGGGCAGCACGTTTTTCACCGCCTGGGGAATGATAATCAGCCGCATGGTGGACCAGTAGCTCAAGCCGATGGCCCGGCCGCCTTCCATCTGCCCGCTGTCCACCGACAGGATGCCGGCCCGGATGATCTCGGAAACGTAGGCCCCGGAGTTCATGCCGAACACCACGGCGGACACCATCACCGAGCTGAGCCGCAGCCCCAGAATGGGCAGCAGCACGTAGTAGAACACCAAAAGCTGCACCACCATGGGGGTGCCCCGGAACAGGGCCACGTAAAAGCTGCACAGGCCGTTGAAAAATTTTACGATTATGTTGGTTTTGGGAAGCACCCGCACCATTGCAATGATAATGCCGATGATCACGCCGATAATCAAGCCGCTTACGGCGATGATCAAGGTGTTTTGCAGTCCCTGGAGGACGGAATCCATGCCGCCCCGGTTGAAGAACACGTCCAGGAACTGGTCTACCTTTCTGCCAAAGTCACCCATTTGCACCCATCCTTAGTTCACGGTTACAAAACAATAGCCCCACCGGGAAAAGGTGAGGTTATTGCCTATGCCAAAGTGTGATTTATGCCACTGCGTTGATGGCTTCTGTGATCTTTTCCGCCGGAGCAATGTCCACGATCACGTAGTCAATGTTGCCGTTGATCAGGTCCTGCATGGCCAGAGAAGCGTTCTGGTAGCCCCGGCTCTGGGCGGTGAGGCCCTCAAAGCCCAAACCTTCGTCGCCGTCCACATAGAACTGGCCGGTGGTGCCGGTCTGGCAGCCGATGGTCACGTCAGAGCCAAAGCCCTTTAAGACTTCTTCCACTTCTTCGGCGGTGGTGCAGCTGTCAAAGGTGGTGTCGTCGCCCCGGGCCACTACCACCTGGGACGCATTGTAGTAGCTTTCGGAAAACTGCACATACTCTTCCCGGGTGGGGGAAACGGTCAAACCGGCCATGGCGATGTCGCACTGGTGCTGTCCCACAGCCAGGCAGACGGCGTCAAAGTTCATGTTCTGAATCACCAGTTCCTGGCCCAGACGGTCCGCCAGCAGCTTGGCCAGCTCCATGTCCACACCGTAGTACTCGTTGCCGGTGCTCAGGGTGTATTCAAAGGGCTCAAAGGCAGCGTTGGTGGCCACCACCAGCTGATCCTTGGAGGTGTCCAGCTCTGCGGAAACCACCGCTTCCGGAGTGCCCCCTTCAAAGTACTTGTTCAGGATCTCTTCCAGGGTGCCGTCGCTCTTGATGTCGGCGATAAACTGGTTGACCTGTTCCAGCAGTTCCGGCTGATCCTTGTCCACGCCGAAGGCGTACTGTTCGTCGGTCAGCGGGATGTTAATCATCTTCACTGCCTGGGTGTCGCCGCCGGTGGAGCCGCCGTTATTGCTGCATCCGGCAAACAAGGTGACGGACAAAGCAGCCGCAGCCAGAATTGCCACGATTTTTTTCAACTTTCTCATTTTCTTATCCTCCCGATGGATTTTATGCTTTTCATTCTAGCACCTTTTTTTCCAGAATACAAGTCTAACCCAGAAAATCCGGGTCTCTCCTCCCGATTTTTTCTATTTTGACGGGGAAAAGCCCGTTTTTTACAAAGAAACTCAACACTTTTTCTAACAAAATCGTTTCTTTCCCTTCACTTGCCCTTAACAAAGCCCGGGTTTCCTGCATATATGCAAATGGTAATGAATATTTCATCCCAGACTTGACGAACGTCCCGGCAAGGGCTATACTGTAGGTTAATGGCTTATGTCAGAATCCAGCAAAGGCAGGAGATCCCCATGGCACGACCCAGAAAATGCAGGCGGGTCTGCACCATGCCGGCCCACAACCGGTTCGGCCCGTTATCGGAAAGCAGCGCGGCGCCCCCCATTGTTCTCAGCGTGGATGAGTACGAAACCATCCGGCTGATGGACCTGGAGGGGTACACCCAGCAGCAGTGCGCCCGGCAGATGGGAATTGCCCGAACCACCGTCCAGGGAATCTACGACCTGGCCCGGAACAAAATCGCCCGGGCCTTGGTGGGGGGAACTCAGCTTTTGATCCAGGGAGGCGAGTACCGGCTCTGCCAGGGGAAACAGGACTTCCCCTGCTGCTGCCACTGCACCCGCCAGCCCCGCCGGGATTCGGCCCGGCCCAAATCCGATGAAAAGGAGACCCAGCAACATGAGTGAAACCTGTTCTCACCAGTGCGGAAGCTGTTCCGCCGACTGCGCCCAGCGCACCGCCCCGGAGGATCTTCGGGAAAAACCCAACGCCATGAGCAAAATCAAAAAGGTCATCGCTGTTGTCAGCGGCAAAGGGGGCGTGGGCAAAAGCATGGTCACCAGCCTGTTGGCCTGTAAGATGCAGCAGGAGGGCTACCACGCCGGCATTCTGGACGCCGACATCACCGGCCCCAGCATCCCCCAGGCCTTCGGCGTCCACCAGCAGGCCCAAGGCACCCAGTACGGCATTCTGCCGGTGCTGAGCAAAACCGGCATTGACATTATGAGCATCAATCTGCTTTTGGAGCACGACACCGACCCGGTGGTTTGGCGGGGCCCCATCATTGCAGGCACCGTCAAGCAGTTCTGGACCGACGTGATCTGGAACGACGTGGACTACCTCTTTGTGGATATGCCTCCCGGAACGGGGGACGTGCCGCTGACGGTGTTCCAGAGCCTGCCGGTGGACGGCATCATCATCGTTTCCTCTCCCCAGGAACTGGTGGGGATGATTGTGGAAAAGGCGGTGAACATGGCCCAGATGATGAAGGTGCCGGTGCTGGCGCTGGTGGAAAATATGTCCTACTTCACCTGCCCTGACTGCGGCAGCCGCCACGCCATCTTCGGGGACAGCCACGCAGAAGAAATCGTGGCCAAGCACCAGATCCCCCTGCTGGCCCGCCTGCCCATCGACCCGTCGGTGGCCGCCGCTGCCGACCAGGGCAAGATCGAACAGGTCCAGCGGCCGGAGCTGGATCAGATCGCCCGAATGCTGGAACAGATGCTGGCCTGTTCCCCCAAGGAAGAGAAACCGGCCAAGCAGCAAAAGGCGCCGGAAACCCTGACCATGGCGGTGAGCTATGACCAGCAGGACGGCACCATCTTCCAGCACTTCGGCAAAACCCCGGCCTTCCTGCTCTACACCCTGGAAAACGGCCATGTAAAGGAAAAGCAGCTGCTGGAAACCGGGGAAAGCGGTCACAGCGCCTTGGTGGGCCTTTTGGCAGAGCAAAAGGTGGCTGCCCTGATCTGCGGCGGCATCGGCGGCGGCGCCAAAGACGCTTTGGCCCAGGCGGGGATCACCGTGTTCGGCGGGGTCACCGGCAGCGCCGACCAGGCCATCCAGGACTTTTTGCGGGGACGGCTGGCCTTTGACCCCAACGTCCACTGCGACCACCACGACCATGCCCATGGAGAAGGCCACAGCTGCGGCGAACACGGCTGCGGCGAACATCACTGAGAAATCACGGAAATCAGGACAAAAAACAGGCGGAGTGGATCTTCACTCCGCTTGCTTTGTTATTCTGGGGTAATGGGAAGTTCCGGCGGGTCGTAGGATTGGATGATCTCCAAAATGGGATTGAGCTGCTCCTGTGCTACTTCATAGCAGGTTTCCCCTTCCGGGTTGGCGACAATCAGGTCGATGCCGTCCAAACCGTAAAGGGTGATGGTCCACTGGCTGCCGTCGGACAGGGTGAGCCGGAGGGTGGGGAGGCCGCCGACACCGGTGTAAGGTTCCCGCTGGTCGTTTGGCAAAAGCGTCCCCTCCACCTCTTGAAGCAGTGGCCCGATTCGTTCTACATCCTCCTGGGTCATCTCTGTCCAGTAAGCAATGCTCCAGTTGTGAACCTCCCCGGAGGTGATTTGAGCGGTGTCCAGATGGGAAAATACCGGTTCCGGGCCGGACTTGGCGCAGGCCGTCAGCCCCAGCAGGGCGCAGGCCAACAGGCAGGGGAATAATTTTTTCCATTTCATTTCTTGCACCTTCTTTCTCTGTGCTCTCTTCCGTAGGAAACCAAGGGCTTTGCCACGAGCCCATTGGAATCATCCCATTTCCACCTTTTCTTTTTTTACCAGTATAACAGAAATCAAAAATCGTTTCTATTGACAATGACCAAAAGAAATAAATCTATTTTTTGGAGTATATCACGAAC
>DXWR01000067.1 GCA_019416775.1 Oscillospiraceae bacterium
GCTTAAAGGGATTGAAGAAGGAAGCGTCCACGCCTAGAGAGACGCAGAAGGTGGTCACCACCGAAGCCAGCAGGAAAAACAAAATAAAAAGGGAAAAGAGCGCTGAAGGCGGAAGGTGTTTTTCTCTTCCACCCCGGCCCGCTTTGCTTGGATGATCTTCCACAACGCCAATCCTAAAGTGATGGGGATGATAGCTAAGGTTCGGGTGAGCTTGACGATGGTGGCGCCATTCAGGGCGTTGGCGCCGGGGTGCATCTCGTCCCAGGCGCAGGCCGCCGCTGTCACCGAAGAGGTGTCATTCACCGCCGTCCCTGCAAACAAGGCAAAGCCTTCCAATGAAAGGAGAGCTTGGGGAAGCTCTTGGGAAACCCTCACCGTTTTTCCTAAAAAGATAGCTTGATTTTTGGAAGAAGGGCAGAAAAATCCGGTTTCTCCGAAAATTTCCCCTTAAATCCAGCCGTGGCACTTGCTTTTTTGGTGAAAACCCGGTACAATAAAGGGTATTCCATCATACACCTACGAGAAAAAAGGCAGGAGGTACTCCATGACCCACGAAACCGTGATTGTACTGGATTTTGGCGGACAGTATAACCAGCTCATTGCACGCCGGGTGCGTGAATGCGGGGTGTACTGCGAAGTCAAGTCCTATAAAACTCCATTGGCTGAACTGCTGGCCATGAATCCCAAAGGGATCATCTTCACCGGCGGGCCCAACAGCGTTTATCTGGAGGAATCCCCCCACATCGAAAAGGATATTTTTGAACAGGACATCCCGATTTTGGGTATTTGCTACGGCAGTCAGCTGATGGCATATACCTTGGGTGGGAGTGTGGCCAGCGCCGTTACCAGCGAGTATGGTAAAACCGAAACGAAGTTCGACACTGCCAGCCTGTTGTTTACCGGTCTGCCGGAACAAGGCATTACCTGGATGAGCCATACCGACTACATCAACGGTTTGCCGGAGGGCTTTACCGTCACAGCCCACACCGCCGACTGTCCGGTAGCCGCCATGGAAAATCCGGATAAGAAACTCTATGCCGTGCAGTACCATCCGGAAGTGATGCACACCGAAAACGGGTTGCAGATGCTCCACAATTTCTTGTTTCAGGTCTGTGGCTGCGCCGGGGACTGGAGCATGAGCAGCTACGCCAAAACCGCCATTGCCCAGATCCGGGAAACGGTGGGAGACGGCAAGGTGCTGCTGGCCCTCAGCGGCGGAGTCGATTCTTCCGTGCTGGCGGCTCTGCTGAGCAAGGCCATCGGCGACCAGCTCACCTGTATCTTCGTGGATCACGGCCTGATGCGGAAAAACGAAGGGGACGAGGTGGAAAACGCCTTTGCCGGCTGGGACATTAACTTTATTCGCTGCAACGCCGGGGAGCAGTTCCTCTCCCGCCTGGCTGGAGTCACTGAACCGGAAGCTAAGCGGAAGATTATCGGGGAAGAGTTTATCCGAGTGTTTGAAGCCGAAGCGAAAAAGATTGGCAAAGTGGACTACCTGGCGCAAGGCACTATTTATCCTGACGTGATTGAATCCGGTGCTGGGGATGCCGCCGTCATCAAGAGCCACCACAATGTGGGCGGTCTGCCGGATCACGTAGACTTCAAAGAAATCATCGAGCCTTTGCGTCTGTTGTTCAAAGACGAAGTCCGGCAGCTGGGCACCGAACTGGGTCTGAGCCCGGTACTGGTGTGGCGGCAGCCCTTCCCGGGTCCGGGTCTGGCCATTCGGATCATTGGAGAAATCACTCCGGAAAAGGTGCGGATCCTCCAGGACGCTGACGCCATCTTCCGGGAAGAGATTGCAAAGGCAGGACTGGACCGCAGCGTGAACCAGTATTTCGCCGTTCTCACTTCCATGCGCAGTGTGGGAGTGATGGGAGATTCCCGAACTTACGATTACACTCTGGCCCTTCGTGCCGTCACTACTTCCGACTTCATGACCGCTGACTTTGCCAAGCTCCCCTATGAGCTTCTGGCTCAGGTCAGCAGCCGGGTAGTCAATGAAGTGGGCAGCATCAACCGTGTGGTGTACGATGTCACTACTAAGCCTCCGGCGACGATTGAGTGGGAATAATCCAAACTTTTCCAATTAATAATGTTTCACATAAAATCCTCCCCGGCCGGTCAAAAATTTTTTGACGGGTTTTGGGGATGGTTTTTCTTCTAGATTCCAATGAAAGCCTGTGATACAATAAAAAAAGATAAAAGAAAAACGGAGGTGCATCTATGCTTTCTCTTTGCGGAACCGATTGCTGTGAGAAGTGCCCTCAAAGGGAAATCTGCGGCGGCTGCGTCCAGACCGGCGGGCACCCTTTTGGCGGAAGCTGCGTGGCGGCCCAACAGATTCAAAACGGCGGGATGGAGGAATTTTTGAGCTTCAAGGAGAATCTTATCCAAGAAATCAACGCGCTGGAAATCCCAGCACTCATTGTCACAGATTTGAATCTGCTCAATGGCAGTTATGTCAATTTGGAATATTGTCTGCCCAATGGACAAAAGGTCAAATTGCTGGAAGACAATAAGGTGTACCTGGGCAATCAGATTGAGATACCGGGAAACGATCGTTGTTACGGCGTGGTGGGGGATGAAAACTATTTGTTGGTGTGCACCTATGGATGCAATGGAGCCGATCCCTGGATCATCTGCTATCAGCAGCGAAAAAAGAAAACTTAACTATAAATAGAATTTAGAATACCAGGAATTGCTATCCTGTTTTTTCTGCTGTTTTGGAGAATGGTTTTCAATCATTGAGGAAATAAATACATTGATGAGGAGCTCTTCCTCTTGACACAGTTCACGTCCTATGCTATCCTATCCTTACTAAAACTTGGTGTGGATTTTTCAGTCAGCTTTGACTTTTTTCGCCACGCAGTGCGCCTTTGACCCGGCCATTGCGTGGCGCTTTTTGTGGAAAAATCCATTCTGTTTGGAGGAGAAGTATGAGTCAAGATTTTATGAAGGAACGGCCGGTGCTGCCGCTGCTGCTTTCCATGGCCCTGCCCATGGTATTGTCCATGCTGGTGAATTCCCTGTACAATATTGTGGACAGCCTGTTTGTGGCCCAGATCAGCGAGGACGCCATGACCGCATTGTCGTTGGTGTACCCGGTGCAGAACTTCATCAACGCCGTGGGCATCGGCTTCGGCATCGGCATCAACGCTGTGATCTCCATACATCTGGGGGCAGGGGAGGAGGACCAAGCTAATCGGGCCGCCGCTCAGGGCTTGCTGCTGGTGACTGTTCATGGAGTAGTGATGACCGTTGGCGGTATTTTGCTGATGCCCTGGTTTTTGAGCCTGTTTACCCAGTCCCAAACGGTGATTGATCTGGGGGTGCGGTACTCCAATGTGGTGTTCCTTTTCACCTTGATGTTGGGATTAGGGGTGGCTTTTGAAAAGATCTTTCAGGCAGTGGGCCGGATGAAAACCACCATGGTGAGCCTGATGGCGGGCTGCATCGCCAACATTATCCTGGACCCTATGATGATCTTCGGCTTTGGCCCCATCCCTGCCATGGGCATTGAGGGGGCGGCTTTGGCCACCGGCATAGGCCAGACTTTGTCCTTTGTGATTTATTTGTTTGTCTACCGACTGCGGCCTATCCGGGTGCAGCTTCATTGGAGGGACTTCCGCCCCCGGGCCAACATGGTGGGACGGATCTACGCCATCGGCATTCCCGCCACTTTAAATTTGGCCCTGCCTTCTCTGTTGATCAGCGCCCTCAACGCCATTTTGGCAGCTTATGATCAGGTGTACATTCTGATTTTGGGCATCTACTATAAGCTGCAAACCTTTCTCTACCTGCCCGCCAACGGGTTAGTACAGGGAATGCGCCCTTTGATGGGCTTTAACTTTGGGGCAGGGGAGTACCGGCGGCTGAAACAGATTTACAAGTGGGTGCTGTTGCTCAGTGGTGGGATCATGCTCATCGGCACCATCCTCTGCTTAGCGGTACCGGAAACGTTGATGGGCTTATTCACCCAAAATCCTCACACCATCCAGGCAGGGGGAACGGCACTGCGGATTATCAGCGCAGGTTTTGTAATTTCCGCCGTGTCGGTGACCTCTTCCGGCGCCTTGGAAGGATTGGGAAAGGGATTGCCCAGTTTGACTATCTCCCTGTCCCGGTATCTGGTGGTGATTCTCCCGGCGGCTTGGCTGTTGAGCTTGTGGCTGGGAGCCGAAGGGGTGTGGCACGCCTTCTGGGTCACTGAGCTGCTCTCCGCCGGATTGTCCCTTTGGGTGTACCACCGGGCGGTGAAACAGCCCGCTTCGCCCTTGCCCTGACAACAAAATAGTAAGAAAAACGCCTTGCCCGTGGGGAAAACCCGTTTCGGACAAGGCGTATTTTATACACTGTTTTTTTCTCGTTCTGCTTGGATGGCCTGTTCCAGCCGTTCCAAAAATAACTGGGCCGCCGGAGAAAACACCTGGTATTTCTTCCACACCAAATTGAGCCCCGATTCCAGTCTGGGAGACAGCGGCCGGAAACAGAGGGGACTGTCCGGGCCGGTGTCCGCTAGTTTGTCAATGGTGATAGCATATCCCACGCCGGCTTCCACCAGCATAGCGGCGTTGTAAACCAGATTAAAGGTGGTCACGATATTCAGTGTGGGAAAATCTGTGCCAAACCAATCGGCAAACTCGTTGCCGGATTGACCGGAAGAAATCGCCTGGCGGGAACAGATCAAGGGCAGGTCTCGGAGATCTTCCCGTCGGAAAGCTTCTTTTTTGGCCAGAGGATCTTTTTTCGGCAGCAGCACTCCCCAAACATCCTTGGCGGGCAGATCTAGAAAGTCGTATTTGGACAGATCCGCCGGTTGGATGAGAATTCCGAAATCCAATAGTCCCTTGTCCAGCCGTTCGGTGACATCGGCGGCGTTGCCGCTGTAAAGGTGATAGCGGATGCCGGGGTAATCCTCCCGCAGTTCCTTTAAAATTTCGGCGATGGGGCGGATGGCTTGGGTTTCGCCTCCTCCCAGGTAAATCTCTCCGGCAACGGCGTTTTCCAGAGTAGAAAATTCCGCTTGAGTTTTGTCTGCCATGGCCACGATTTCTTCCGCCCGGCGGCGCAGCAGCATACCTTCCGAAGTCAGGACGACGCGGTGGTTTTTTCGCAGTAACAGGGTACAGC
>DXWR01000068.1 GCA_019416775.1 Oscillospiraceae bacterium
CTTCTGCCTTGCACCCCTCCCGCCTTCTGAAAATAAATTCCCATAAAGCAACCACCTTTCTCTTTTTTGTTTTTCTTATTGTATCACAAAAAAGCGAAGTTGTCTATCTTCGTAGACAATTATTTTGAATATTCTTCGTACACTGATGCCTACAGGGAGGTTGCAGGCATGGTCGAATATAACCGATATGCAGTGGGACGTGTGATACGGCAATTACGAAAAGAAAGACAGTTATCTCAGGAAGTGTTCAGCGGACTGACCGGACTGGCCCGCAGCCATTTGGCCATGATTGAAAGCGGGCGGAAACAAGCTAACTTTGAAACCATCTGGCGCATTGCAGTGGCGTTTGATGTGCTGCCCCATGTACTGGTACAGCGAATCGAGGAAGAAGCGGTCAAGGAACAAAGTCAATCACCACAGACAAAATAATTCAGCGGAGACCCGAACTCTTATACGGATCTCCGCTGTTTTTTATCTTTTAAACATCAAAAAGAGCCGTCCTTTCGGACAGCTCTCGTGGGTTTATTTCGCATAATCCGTGACGCGGCTCTCCCGGATCAAATTGATTTTGATCTGGCCGGGATAACTCAGCTCGCTTTCAATCCGCTTGGCCATTTCCCGGGCCGTGACCACCATTTTTTCGTCGTCCAGCACTTCCGGCTTGACAATCACCCGGATTTCCCGTCCGGCCTGGATGGCGTATGCCTTCTCCACGCCTTCATAAGAACCGGCAATCTCTTCCAGTTTTTCCAGACGCTTGATAAAGCTTTCCACATTTTCACGCCGTGCGCCGGGACGGGCTGCACTGATGGCGTCCGCCGCCTGCACCAAGCAGGCAATGACGGTTTTGGGCTCTACATCGTTGTGGTGAGCTTCCACTGCGTGAATCACTGCCGGGCTTTCCTTAAACTTCCGGCACACATCCACGCCGATCTCCACATGGGAGCCTTCAATTTCATGGTTTAATGCCTTACCGATGTCGTGGAGCAACCCGGCACGGCGGGCAATGGCAGGGTCCACTCCCAATTCGCTGGCCATCATACCAGCCAGATGAGCCACTTCAATGGAGTGGTTCAGCACATTCTGCCCATAGCTGGTGCGGTAGCAAAGCCGTCCCAGCAGTTTCACAATTTCGGGGTGCAAACCGTGAACGTCAGTTTCTAAAACAGCCCGTTCCCCTTCGCTCTTAATCCGCTGTTCGATCTCCCGACGGGCTTTTTCCACTGTCTCCTCAATCCGAGAGGGATGAATCCGGCCGTCGGCAATGAGCTTTTCCAGAGTCAGTCTTGCCAGCTCCCGGCGCACCGGGTCAAAGCAGGACAAGGTAATGGCCTCAGGGGTGTCATCGATAATTAAGTCCACCCCGGTAAGAGTTTCGATCGCCCGAATATTCCGGCCTTCCCGGCCGATGATCCGGCCCTTCATCTCATCGTTGGGCAGGGCCACCACGCTGACAGTGGATTCGCTGACTTGATCAGCTGCACAGCGGGAAATGGCTAAGCTCACCAGTTCCCGGGCGCGCTGGTCACACTCGCTCTTCAGCTGCTGGTCGTAAGCGGCAATCTTTTGGGCTTTCTCATAAGCCAGATCGTCCTCCAAGGAGCTCAGCAACTGGGCTTTGGCTTCCTCTACAGTGAGCTGAGAGATCCGTTCCAAAGTCTGAATCTCGCTCTGGCAGAGCTGTTCAGCTTCTTCCAACTTCTTTTCCGCTTGTTTCAAGCGGTCGTTGAGTTTTTCTTCTTTCTTTTCCAGATTATCTGCTTTCCGATCCAGGTTTTCTTCCTTCTGCACCACGCGGCGCTCCTGGCGGGAAAGTTCACTGCGGCGATCCTTCAGCTCTTTGTCCGCCTCGCTGCGCTGGCGGTGAATTTCTTCTTGAGCTTCCAGAAGTGCCTCTTTTTTCTTGGTAGCAGCCTCTTTTTTGGCGTCTTCTACAATACGTTTGGCTTCTTCTTCGGCGGAGCCGATTTCGGCTTCAGCAATTTGTTTGCGATGTTCGGCTCCCCTCTGGAAGAAAACCTTTTTGCAAAAGATGCCCACTACTACCACGGCAATGGCCAGCACCACACAGAGCGCTGCCAATACGATGATAATTGGGTCCATCTTGGTTTGTTTCCTCCTAAACAAGATTGAGGGTGTGCCGTCCCGTTGCGGCAAATGGACTTATGTGTATCGAGAACGAAGCATTATTCCGATAAAATGATGCGTCTATCCAGCAAACCCATCGGCCGTCGTGACGGCTGCGGATGCCCCCGCAGATGCGGGAAAAAAGTTGTTCCGTTTACGAAAAAGAATCGGCGGAACCGGAAAAATCCGTTGAACGAAAGGTTCTCGGCCACCTTCCGGCGCCTGAAAACAAGGCTCTGCCGAAAAAAGAAACCAGCTTTTCATTTGGCAGCTGATGCAGGGCAGCCCCACCATATCGAAAGGGCAAAACACCGCCAGCAAAAAAGCGTCAAAATGTTCCATTTTTCAAACAGTCCTAGGGTTCCTCATCTATTTTACTTGCTTGGGAAGTAATTGTCAAGAACATTTCAAGAAAACTGTCCAGAACAGGGCGATAAAATCCGTTCTCCTTGGTCAAAAACACCAAACTGCAAAATGCGGCTCCAAAAGGGGAAAAAACCGATTGACAGCCCTTGCGGGAATATGTTACAATAGCTAGTACCTCGAAGAGGTTTCTTTTTTTGCCTTCTTTTATCGGGAGGAAGGCAAAAAAGATCCTTGGAGGGAGGCAAAAAACGATCCGATTTCATAGGAGGTGCCGATATGCGAGTTAAAGTTACCTTGGCCTGCACTGAGTGCAAGCAGCGCAACTATAACACCATGAAGAACAAGAAAAATGATCCCGACCGGTTGGAGATGCGCAAGTACTGCCGGTTCTGCCGCAAGCACACCGTTCATAGGGAAACCAAGTAAAGGAGGGTTTTGCCATGGCAAAGGATTCTGCGGACAAGAAGCAGGAAAAGCTCACCAAGAGCGAAAAGAAAGCTGCTGACAAAAAATCCGCCCAGAAGAAGAAAAAGGCAAACCCGTTCCAAAAGTTCATCCGCTACTGCAAGGATCTGAAGAGTGAAATCAAAAAGGTGGTTTGGCCCAGCGCCAAGCAGATCAAGAACAACAGCATTGTTGTATTGACCTTTGTGGTGATCAGCGCCGTGTTCTTAAGCCTCATCGATTTGGGCCTGGGACAGCTGGTAGCACTGGTCTTTGGATGATTTCCCTTCATCCCAACTGTAAGTCACGAGAGAAAGGAACGATCCCCGGTTTATGGAAGAGGCAAAATGGTATGTGATCCACACCTATTCCGGATATGAGAACAAGGTGTCTCACAGCATCGAGAATATGGTGGAAAACCACAATTTGCAGGATCTGATCCTGGAAGTCAAAGTTCCCATGGAAAAGGTGGAGGAACACAAAGACAACGAGGTGAAGATTGTAGAACGGAAGGTATTTCCGGGCTATGTGCTGGTGAAGATGATTCTCAACGACGACACCCACTATATGATCCGCAGCATTCGCGGAGTCACCGGTTTTGTGGGTACTTCCACCGACCCTGTCCCTCTCACCGATCGTGAGGTGAAGCGGTTGGGCGTGGAAACTGTTCGTTCTCAGGTGGACTACCAGGTGGGAGACACCGTCAACATTACTGCCGGTCCCATGTCCGGTTTCTCTGGCATGGTGAACTCCCTGAATGTGGCGGAAAACAAAGTCACGGTTGTGGTTTCCATGTTTGGCCGGGAAACTCCGGTAGATCTGGAGCTTGCCCAGGTAAAAAAGGTAGACTGAGCCGATACCGGTTTACCGAAACCGGCGTAATTCGCCGGACTATCCAATGCCGGTTAATGCCGGCGTAGCGCTTTTGAAAAAGCGCATTTGTGGGAGGAACGAAAGTAAGTTTGTTCCGCCGTCACCACGATTGATTTGGAGGTATTTTTATGGCTCAAAAAGTAACTGGTTACATTAAACTGCAAATTCCCGCCGGCAAAGCAACTCCGGCGCCCCCGGTTGGTCCTGCTCTGGGCCAGCACGGTGTGAACATTATGGCGTTCACCAAGGAATTCAACGAACGCACCAAGAACGACATTGGCCTGATCATCCCTGTGGTTATCACTGTATTCGCCGACCGTTCCTTCACTTTCGTCACCAAAACCCCTCCGGCTGCTGTGCTGATCAAGAAGGCTTGCGGTATTGAAAGCGGTTCCGGCGTTCCCAATAAGACCAAGGTCGCCAAGATCACGCGCGAACAGGTGCAGAAAATCGCAGAAACCAAGATGCCTGACCTGAACGCTTCCAGTGTAGAAAGCGCCATCAGCATGATCTGCGGCACCGCTCGTTCCATGGGTGTTGAAGTCGTTGACTGATCGACCCCTGGTGGGAGGAAAATTCCGTTAATTACCACTTTTAGGGAGGAACAAGACTAATGAAACATGGTAAAAGATATGTAACAAGCGCTAAGACCATTGAGCGCAACAAGCTGTATGAAGTAGAAGACGCTGTAAAGATGGTGTGCGACACCTCTAAGGCAAAGTTCGACGAAACCGTAGAACTCCACGTCCGTCTGGGCGTTGACTCCCGTCACGCTGACCAGCAGGTTCGCGGTGCCGTAGTTCTGCCCAACGGCACCGGTAAAACTGTCCGGGTTCTGGCTTTCTGCAAGGGCAACAATGTTGATGCTGCTCTGGCTGCTGGCGCAGACTATGCCGGAAGCGACGAATATGTACAGAAGATCCAGGGCGAAGGCTGGATGGATTTCGACGTGGTAATCGCTACCCCTGATATGATGGGCGTGGTTGGCCGTCTGGGTAAAATCCTGGGCCCCCGTGGCTTGATGCCCTCTCCCAAGGCTGGTACCGTGACCCCCGACGTGGCAAAGGCTGTGACCGAAGCCAAAGCCGGTAAGATCGAATACCGTCTGGACAAGACCAACATCATCCACTGCCCCATCGGCAAGGCCAGCTTTGGTCCCGAAAAGCTCCAGCAGAACCTGGAAGCTTTGATGGACGCCATCGTCAAGGCAAAACCCGCTGCCGCCAAAGGCCAGTATATTAAGTCCTGCGTGGTTGCTTCCACTATGGGTCCCGGCATTAAGGTCAGCACCTCTAAGTACGGTGTGTAATCTTTTCTGAACAAGTTACAAATTGTAGAAAATTTCCCCGGCTCAACACTTGACAGCCGGGGGATTTTTATGTATACTAAAAATGCTGTATTTTTCTAAAGACAGCAGGTGAGGGGTTGTCCCTATAATTGATCGGTGCTGTCACCGTTCCGCCTGCCGAGGGAAAGTCGGAAAGAAAATTGTGTCTACACTGCCTTTCTGCTTTCTATTTCAAGCGGGAAGGCTTTTTCTCTCCCGATTTCTTTGAAAAATCAGAGAATATCCATCCGGAGGTGAAATCATTCATGCCAAGCGCAACTATTCTCAGCGAAAAGCAAAAATACGTGGCAGATCTGGCCGAACAGCTCAAAAACGCTGTAGCCGGTGTGATCGTGGACTACCGCGGCATCAACGTCGCTGACGACACCGCTCTCCGTAAGGAGCTGCGGGAAGCCGGAGTGAAGTACACCGTGGTGAAAAACACCATGCTGCGGCTGGCTACCCGGGAAGTTGGTCTGGACGTAGAGAGCGCGTTGGAAGGTACTACTGCTCTGGCCACCAGCGACAACGACTATGTAGCCGCTGCCAAGATCCTGTGCAAGTATGCTGACGCTCACGAAAACTTCAACATTAAGCTGGGCTTCATGGACGGGGAAGTTCTGGACGCTGCCAAGGTGCAGGAACTGGGCAACCTGCCTTCCAAGGAAGAACTGCTCACTCAGTTGGTCTATGTGCTGTCTGCTCCCATGCGGGGCCTGGCTGTCTCCCTCAACGAGATCGCCAAGAAGCAGGGCGGCGAGACCGGCGAAACCGAGGAAGCTACCGCGTAATCTTTGCGGTATTTCCGCCTAATTGGAAAAAACTACAAATTTATGGAGGTACTCATCATGGCTGATGTAGCAAAGTTTATTGAAGAGATCAAGTCCCTCACTGTTCTGGAACTGAACGAACTGGTGAAGGCCATCGAAGAAGAATTCGGCGTTAGCGCTTCTGCCGCTGTTATGGTGGCTGGCGCTGCCGGTGCCGGCGCTGCTGCTGCCGAAGAAAAGACTGAGTTCGACGTTGTGCTGAAGGAAATGGGCGATCAGAAGATGGCCGTTATCAAGGCTGTCCGCACCATCACCGGCCTGGGTCTGAAGGAAGCCAAGGCTGCTGTGGAAAGCGCTCCCACCACTCTGAAGGAAGCTGTGTCCAAGGACGAAGCCGAAGACATCAAGAAGCAGCTGGAAGAAGTTGGCGCTGTGGTGGAACTCAAGTAAGTTTCCCCTTCCCAATAAGTACACAAAAAGGCAACGGAGTTTCGATTCCGCTGCCTTTTTCTTTTTTATTATGAAACAAAAATCTAGACAATGTGCCTTTTTCATGGTATCATTTAAATAATTATACTCGTCAGAAAAGAGAATCACATCTTTTTCGAGTAGACAACATGGATATCAGCTTTCTGAAAAGCAGATTGGACACAACATCCCTTTAAGCCCCCTTACGAAATGGAGGAATCTGTGTGAAAAAAGCAAAAGTTATCCTTTCATCCCTATTGGCAGCACTGTTTTTTGCCGTTTCCCTGCCTCTTTCCGCATTGCCGGTGATGGCCTCGGGATTTGCTGGTGGAAACGGCACTGCCGACAACCCCTATCTCATCCGAACTCCCGCTCAGCTTCAAGCCATGGAGGAAGATCTTTCCGCCCATTACCAGCTTGCTTCCAACATCTCCCTCAGCCAAACCACCTGGCGGCCCATCGGTGACGCAGATCACCCGTTCACCGGCAGCCTGGAGGGAAACGGCTACTCCATCACCGGGCTGAACCTGTCCTATTCCGGGACGTCGGCGGAGCCTGTCCGGGCCGGACTGTTTGATCTGCTTCAGGGCAGCGTGAAACATCTTTCCTTGTCCGGCTCCATCACGGCAGATCTCTCCGGCACCGCCATTCAAGCGGGACTGTTGGCGGCGGAGCTGCAGGACGCCGCTGTGTCCGACTGCACCTTTGCGGGGGAAATGATCCTCACCACTTCCGGCAGCGAAAGCAGTGTCTACGCCGCCCTCCTTGCCGGGACAATGAACAACTCCACTGTCTCCAACTGTACCACCGACGGCTCCCTTCAGGTGGAGAGCACTGCCGCCGGCCGGGCAGCCGGCATCACCGGCAGTGCCCTTGGATGCACCATCTCCAGCTGCACCAATCAGGGAGATGTTTCCGTGCTGGCATCCGGCACCACCACCTCCGCCCAAGCCGATGCGGCCGGTATCATCGCAGATCTCCGAGGAGATACCCAGGTCAATGACTGCCACAACTACGGCAGCATCACCTCTTATGGCAGCGCAATGGCGAACGGCGGCGGCATTGTAGGTATACTGGGCGACTCCGCCAGCGACGGGAGTGTCACCGGCTGTGCCAATGCCGGAGCCATCGACGTATATGTCGGCGGACAGAACTACGCCGCCTATGGCGGAGGGATTGCAGGGCAAAACCGGGGAGACATCACCGACTGCCACAACACCGGTTCCGTCCATGTCTCGGACTGGAGCAGAGCCAGTTTGGGAGGTGGAGTCGTAGGTGGAAACCTGGAATCTGCCACCATATCCGGCTGTTCCAACACCGGGGATGTCGTGGTAGAGGGCAATCTAAGTGATTCCTCCTTCTCCATGGATTACGCCGGAACTTCCTACGCCGCAGGGCTGGCTGGGCTCCATGACGGCTCTTCAAAAATAGAAGGCTGCTGGAATTCCGGCAGCGTTCACTGCTACAGTAACTGGTCATCCAGCATTGCCGGGGGCCTTTGCGGCAGTGTAAGCGCCATCGCCACGGTGGAAAACGCATTCAACACCGGCAGCGTCTCCGCCTATCAGGAAGGGGACAGCAGCTATTCTTCTTCTGCAGGAGGCATTGTGGGCCACAATGGGGGCAACGACAACCCCGATCTGCTTCACTGCTATTCCATCGGCCGGGTGTACGCCAACGGCAGCTGGGGCACCAAAATCGGCAGCAGCTATTTCTCCTCCAACAGCGACTGCTATGCGTTGGGAGACGGGCGACTGAATGTGCGGGATGGGGGTTATATCCAATCCTCCAACATCTCCTATGTGAGCCAAACACCGGAGGAGATGGAACAGCAGTCCACCTACGCCGCCTTTGATTTCGACACCGTCTGGCAGATGGGGGATGGAGCCAGCTATCCCTATCCCACCCTGCGGGGCAACCCCTACATCGCCCCTCAAGAGGACGCCACCCGGTTTGCCGGGGGCAGCGGCATGCCCTATGACCCCTATCAAATCTCCAACGCCGCCCAGCTGAACAATATGCGTCAGGAACTGGGAGCTTACTACACCCTAACCGAAGACATCGCCTTCTCTCCCTCAGATTTCGTCTCCGGCGGCGTCTACTACCACAATGGCCAAGGCTGGACCCCCATCGGAGCAGATGAGCGCTATCCCTTCTTCGGTCTGTTGGAAGGCGGCGGCCACACTATCTCCGGCGTGACCCTCACCCCCTCCGGAAACTCCCCGCAATATGTGGGGCTGTTCGGCAGCCTTGGCGCTACCATCCGGGATTTGAATGTCACCGATCTGACCATCTGCGCTTCCTTCCACAACGCCAACCAGGAATATAACTCCTTTTATGTAGGCGGCTTAGCCGGTCGGAGTTATAACAGCCTGCTGGAACACATCACCGTCAGCGGCACCATCTCCGCCCAAGGGGAAGAGGACGGCTTGTATCTGGGCGGCATATTCGGCAGCGGCGGTGGCTCCTATCACCAACAGCTTATTGCCTGCACCAATCATGCCTCTCTCCAAGGAGAAAGCCAAAACAGGCTGCGGCTGGGCGGCATTGCCGGCGCTTGCAGCGACAGTACACTGGAAGACTGCGCCAACACCGGGAAGATTGCCTCCCTGAGCGGCGGCGATGTAGGCGGCTTGATTGGCAGCAGCACCGACGGGACCTTTACTGGCGGCGTCAACAGCGGCGATGTGTCGGTGTCATCGGCACAAAACAGTGAAATCTTCATGGGCGGAATCGTTGGCGTCAACAGCGGTACCAATATCCTCCAATGCGCCAACACCGGAAACATTACCGGGGAAAACATCTTTGACACTACCGACGAAGAAGCGTCTCATTCCACCTTTCTCTATGCCGGAGGCATTGTGGGACGTTCCTTCGAAAGTTCTCCGGTTTCAGACAGCTACAATACCGGGGATATCTGCGCCTCCTCCGCCTTCACCACCGTCCATATCGGCGGCATTACCGGAATCTGTTATTATCGAGACGAAATTTCCCGCTGCTGGAATTCCGGTTCTCTCACCGGCTATGCCCCCTTGTACAGCTACGCCGGAGGTATTGTGGGATACAGCGGTTATGTCACCAACTGCTACAACACCGGGGATCTCTCCCTCTCCGGCAGTCAAAGGGGCACTCATCTGGGGGGTATCGCCGCCCGGACCGGAAACTCCATCTCCAATAGCTACAACACCGGCAGTCTTTCCTGTGAAAATGCGGCCAACCTCTATCACGGACCGATAGTGGGACGACAGGAAGACGGCTCGGTTACCAACTGCTATTATCTGGACACCTCCCATGAAAGCAACGGCATTGGCACCCCTCTGACCGCCCAGCAGCTCACCCAGCAGCAAACCTTTGCCGGGTTCGACTTTGACTCCACCTGGACCATGGCAGGCAACCCGGACTACCCCTATCCGGAACTGGATTCCACCCCCATGGTACTGCCCAAAGAGATCATCGGCCTGGTGATCCTTTCCCTGCCCAGCCAGACCACCTACCAGCAAGGAGAGGCCTTAAACCTGGCTGGATTGACAGTCGCTGTCCAATACAGCGATGGCAGCCGGGAAACGGTCACCGATTACACTGTTTCCGGCTACGACCCTCAGCAGACCGGTCAGCAGCAGATCACCCTCTCTTACGGCGGCCAAAGCGCTTCCTTCACCGTTACGGTTCAGGCTCAGCCGGAAGCCATTCTGGAAAGTTTAGCCTTTGACAGCTATCCCGATAAAATGGAATACACCCTGGGAGAACCCCTGGATCTTACCGGTTTGGAGGTGGTGGGGCTATACAGCGACGGCAGCCGCCGTCCCATCACCGGTTACGATCCCAACACCTCTGGTTCTCAGCGGATCGTCATTTCGTACCAAGGTGTGTCCTACCACTTCTGGATCGAAGTTCGGGAAAGCTCTGCTCAAATTTTGACCGGAGACTATAACAACGACGGATCCCTTTCCGTCACCGACGTGATGACCTTGGCTCAGTACATTTGCGGCAACACTTCTGCCATCAACCAATCCGCAGACTTTAACAATGACGGAAAAGAAGATGTACTGGACGTAATGTACTTAGCGCAACATATCGTCAGTGGTGCCTGATTTTCCAAAAATATAGACCATCATCAAAACAGCCGCTTTCCCTACAATCTTGGGGAAGGCGGCCGTTTCATTTACAAATAAAATTCTTCCATTGTATCCAGGCAAAGACAAGCCAGCCTTCCCCCGATAGCAGCTCCGCAGTCAATGACAATGTTATTGCAATTATGGTAGATCACCCATTTGCCGCTGATAAATTTCGTAGGTGTGTGGCCGGAGAGAACGTAGATGGAATCATCAGGAAAGTATTGCATCCCATAATCCGGCTGTACAACGGTCAGCTCCTCCAAGCTATACTCCTCCAGCTTTTTCTCGGGACGGTAGCCTCCCAATCCGGCATGCACCAGCAGGAAACCTCGTTCTCCTACATCCACCGTCTCATACCAACCAAAGCTTTCCATAAATTCCAACAGCTCATAGCGCTGCTTCGGGGGAAGAACCTGAAATTGCTGCATTGTCACCTGACCGCCATTCCTTTCCCAAACCGCGATCTGCCGCAACAAATCCAGATCCAGAATCTCATCAATATTTTCCGGAGTCACCGGAAGAACCAATTGCTTTAGCACCAGCAGCGCCATGATTTCGTGATTTCCCATCAAAGGGTGCACATTGGGCCGCTTTGCAATATCCTGGAGAAGTTTCACCGGCTGAGGACCCCGATCTACCAAATCCCCCAGTAAATAAAGAGTATCGCTGTCCTGAAACCCGATTTTTTCCAACATAGCCAGAAACTTTCCATATTCCCCATGCAGATCGCTCATGGCATAAATCATCACTTGTCCTCCTTGGAAGAGAGGGGCGTCTCATACTGTGCCATGGCCGTGCGCAGATCCTGCCGCACTTCCTTCACCAAGCTTTGGGGGGAAAGCACCTGTACATACAGAGCATACTGCAAGGCCCAGCGGCGCATGGCCTCTAAATTGACATACACCCGAGCAGTGACCTCCGTTTCCGTCTCCTGGAAAAATTCCACCTCTTGACCAAACCAGTCAATCACATCCCCTACCAAGCTTTTCTTTAACCGAAAAGTGACGGTTTCGCTGGGCCCGGCAAACATATAGATATGCTCTGCCATGTGTTTAGGGAGATCGAAGCCGTGCTCCAACCCCTGCACCTGCTCCATGGGTTTTATGGGAGTGGGGAGAAGCTGAATATCCGTAATGCGGTCCAAACGGTAGTTGGACACATTGCTATATTTTTGATGGTTGCAGATTAGGTAATACCGGCCGTTGACCGCAGCAATCTGATAGGGATTTACCACATAGTTACGCAGATTTCCCGCCGCTGTTTTTTGAGGATGCAGCTTTTTATCCATTCCATAACGGTTGTAGGTAAAGCTCACTTGCCGTTTGGTGCTGATGGCTTTGTCCAGCACTTCGATGGTGTAGAAAAGCTGCTTATTTTGCGGCATATTATCGGGCAAAATGGTGATATGCTTTACTCTGGATTTAAAATACCGGCTGGACAGTTTTTCCAGCTTTTCAATGAGCTGCTGCCGCTGGCGGTGAGGAATATTTTTAGCAAAGAGAAGGCTGTCGATCAACAGCCGCAGTTCGCTGTCGGAAAATTCCCGTACCAGATAGTAGTCGGTTTGGATGATCGTTTCCTCCAGCTGGCCGGTTTTGGCATTTTTTACCTTTCGCCTCGCTTCGGAGCATTCAATTTCCATGCCGAACTCCATTAAGTCGGTCAGGTTCCGTTTCACCGCTTTCCGATCTGCCGTCATGCCATATTCCGTTTTCAAATACTGAATGATCTCCTTCTGGCTTAAACGGTGGTCTTCGTCACTGTATTTCCGAAGAATTTCCAGAATGTCTAGGATCAATAGTTTTTTAGATTGGGCAGCATACATAAAACCATCCTCCTTTGGGCATTGTACCATCTTTTCCGAGAAACTGCAACTCAAATTGGTTCCCTTGTATTTCGGATTTTAGTATATCTCAACCCATGGGGGAAAAAGGGGACAAGAAAAAGCCCGGAGGGAAAAACCTTCCGGGCTGAAAAATTTCATTTTACTCTTTGCAAAGCTGATAAACCGTAACGCTGTGATAGGTTTCCCCGGCCTTCAGGAAAGGAGTGGGGAAGAAGGGGATAGAGGTGCTGTTGGGGAAGTACTGGGTCTCCAGGCAGAAAGCGTCCCGCTTGTGGTGATCCACTCCGTTTTTCCCCTTGCACTCGTCCATGCCGTTGCCGGCGTAGAACTGGATGCCGGGCAGATCGGTGTATGTTTTCAGGCGGATGCCGGTTTTGTCGCCGATAGTTTCCGCCGCCAGGTTCAGCTGGCCGGCCGGAGCGTCCAACACCCAGTTATGGTCGTAACCGCCGGTGATGGCCATATCCGGCACCTGATCAATGCCGTCAGCAATGGTGGTGAAGTCGGTAAAGTCAAACACTGTACCCTTCACCGAGAGAATCTCGCCGGTGGGGCAGCAGTCCTCATCCACAGGAGTGTAGAAGGGGGCGTAAATCTTCATTTTGTGGTTGACAATGGTGCCGCTGCCGGAACCATTCAGGTTGAAGTAAGCGTGGTTGGTCAAATTTACCACGGTGTCAGCATCGGTAGAAGCAGTGTAGTCCAATTTCAAGGCATTGTCGGCGGAAAGGCTATATACCACCGTTACGGTCACATTGCCCGGGAATCCGGCGGACATATCCTCATCGTACAGTTTGCAGGCAATGGCCTGGTCTTCTCCCAAGGTGATGACCTGGACATCGAAGAACCGCCGGTCATAGCCGTTGGGACCGCCGTGGAGGTTGTTGTTGTTTTCGTTTTTGTTCACCTGATAAGTTTTGCCGTTCAGGTCAAAGGACGCATTCTTAATCCGGTTGGCGTGACGGCCGATGCAGGCTCCCAGATAGCCGCCGTGGCTCATGTATTCCTGAGGGGTGTCGTAGCCCAGCAGCACGTCCACGGTGTTGCCGTCCTTATCTTTGGTGCAGATGGACTGAAGGGTAGCTCCCAAGCTCATCACGCTGGCAGAGGTCTCCCCGTTATCCAGGGTATACAGGGTGACGTCCCTGCCTTCCCAGCTTCCAAAGGGGCGGGTAGTTACTTTGGTCATAGTAATTTCTCCTTTGCAAATTATTTTCAGAGGTTGCCCTCTGTAAATCAAGTTAAGATACGGTGGTGCCGGTGTAATAATGGGTCAGGATCTGAACATAGCTCCAGCCCTCATACCGAGCATAACCCATGGCTCCTATCTGGCTCATCCCCACACAGTGGCCGTAACCCCGGGCGGAGAAGGTAAAGGTGTCGCTGGCAGCATCGTAGGAAATGGTAAATTTGGGGCTGCGGATCCGGCTGAACCAAGATTCCCGGAAGGTATTGCCATACACTGTCACATTGCCGCCGCTGCCGCCGATTCGCAGTCGATGTACCACACCGTCATCCCCAGTGCTCACCACGGTAAGCCAGGTAGAGGGATCCCCGGAAAGATCCAGGGAACTGTTCTTGCTCAGCAGCGTCTCTCTCAACTGGGCACTGGTCACCGAAACGGTGGAGTTGTCCTCATCATACTTGCTCTCCACCCCGGTCAAATAAGATACCGTGCCGCCCCAAACGTATTGGCTGCCCACGGTGTGTCCCCCGGCGCTGGCAGAGTATACCGCCATAATGGGACTGCCGCCGCTGTACACCATTTGACTTGCCACCTGCTCCACATACCGCACGGTTTGCGCGTGGGGCACCTGGAGGTAGACGGTGGGAGCGGTACCTTGATTGTTATAGTAAGCCACATAAGAGTGGGCCGCTACCGCCTGGGCTTTATAGGCTTCTGCATACTGGCTGTCTGGTGCACCGGCAACCCCGCCTACAATCTCCGCTTGGGTAATGCCACTGAGCACCGTCACCGCATCGGCATAATACTGGGTGCCCTTCCAGGTAACGTACAGCATAATTCCGCTGGGCGTATAATCCGGCATCTGAATGGCTTCATCCAAAGCCGACCGCTGGGGGGTGGAGGCTTCCGGCTGAGAGCTCGTTGAGGGGGCAGAGGAAGTGGAGGAAGGGGTGGACTCCACCGGCGACTGAGGCTGAATGGCAGTGCCGGTGTTGTCGGCAGAGGTTTCGTGGTCCAGCTGTTCTTCGGTGAAGGTTTCGGTAACGGTATTGTCCTCCTGCACTACCACCGGATTTTCCGAGGTAGCTACTACTTCAGGTTCCGGTTCCTCTGCTTGAGATACCGGCTCTTCCGACTGAGATACCGGTTCCACCTCTTGAACTGCCTCCAACGCAGAGCTCACTTCTGTTTCTGAAACCGCTGAGGAAGCCTCTGATTCCGGAGCAGAAAAACTCACTCCTTGGCCGTGAACCGGCCGGTCCAGCTGGGTTACCCAAAACAGACATCCGGCTACAAACACCACTAAGGCCAACGCCAGCGCCACCAAAGCAAAAATGGTTTTTTTCTGCAGCATTTGGTTCCCTCCTGATTAGATAAAGGGGTTATCCATGTTTCGGCTGGTGTACCATACATCCGGCATCCGCTGATTCGTGTTGTCGGTGTAGGTTACAGAATCCGCGCTTTCTCCTTCCCGCAGCGCTCGGGCGACCACCACAATCCGTCCATTGTTAATGTCGTAGTCACAGGTGGACAGGGTCAAGTAATGATCTGTTTCATCCCATTCCACGCTGGGATGGAAATAACTTCGCTGAGTAATCTGTTCTTTGAAGGTGTTGAAATCCCGCTGGGAAAAGTCAATGTAATTTTGATAATCGAACACATCCGCCCCAGTAGCGTTGGGATCCGCCAAAAAGGCCCCGATGACCACATAGGTTTGATCCTGATAAATAGTATCAAATTCCACGGTGCTGTGGCTTTGAGCATAGGAGGCGGAAGTGTAGTTGGTAAGTTCATGGAAAAAGCTGCCGTTGTTGGCGTTGTGGCCATACAGAATGGTGTTGTCGCTCATTCCTTCCGGGGTGATCTGGCAGCGGTAATCAGCAAACACCGTCCCCAGCCGAGAATAGGCTCCATAAAAGCTGGTGTGGAGGTATTTGTCGTTGTCGGTGGTCTGAACCACCGCATAATGAATCACGGTATTGGGTACTGTGATGCTTCCCACAAAATCCTGGTTAGTGGCGTAGGGTACCGCTGCTTCTTCCTGGGCCTGTTCCGGCAGAGCTTCGATTTGTTCCTGGGTAGGTTCCTGCTCCAATAACTGAGCTACCTGTTGGTTTTCGCTTTCAATTTGATGGTATTCCAATCCGTAATGCAGAAGCATACCGCCGCTGACCAAAAACACTGCTGCACAAATCACAATTAAAATAGTCCAGATTACACGGTGCTTTTTCTTCATCACCGGTTTTTCCCCTTTGGCCCTCATAACTGAATTACTCCTCCCGATAGGTAACAAATGACGAGGTTTCGGTTCCGGACAAATAGGCGTTTACCATCTGCAATGCGTTGATGCGGGCCAAAGCCTGGACTTGTTCCCGATCCTGGCCTGCCGGGGAGAGCTGGTATTTTTCCACCCAAACTCTTCCTTCACAGGCCAAGCCGATAAACACGGTGCCCACCGGCTTTTCCGAGGTACCCCCCTCCGGTCCGGCAATGCCGGTAATGGCCACATTGCAGTCCGCCCCAGACAGCTTTTCCAAGCCCAGCGCCATTTGAGCGCAGGTGTCGTAGCTGACGGCGCCGTGCTGCTCCAAGGTCTCCGGCTTTACTCCTAACAGTTTGGTTTTGATGCGGTTGGCGTAGGTTACCACGCCGCATTCAAACACCTGGCTGGCGCCGGGCAGGGTAGTGATCCAAGCCGCCAAGCTTCCGCCGGTGCAGCTTTCCCCGGTGGCGATGGTTTTGTGCTGCGCCAGCAGCTGCTCCATCACCGTTTGGTGCAATCCTAAATGTTCCGGTTCAATGATGATAATTGGCTCCCAAGCCATGACAATCTCTCCTTTTTTCTTTCCATGATATCACGATTTGATCCTCATTTCGGCATCAAGGATGGAGCATGGTTAAGGTAATGCCATCCATAGCCCTCTGAATGAGAGGTTCAAAATCAAAGGCGTTTTGGGCTTCCTCCACCACCTTCAGATTCGGTTTTGTTTTGGGGTGGCGAGGAGTGAACACGGTGCAGCAATCTTCATAAGGCAGAATGGAGGTTTCAAAGGTGCCGATCTGCCGGGAAATTTGAATAATCTCCTCTTTGTCCATCCCAATCAAAGGACGGAACACCGGCATATGCGCCACCGCATCGGTAACCCCCAAAGCCCCGATGGTTTGGCTGGCCACCTGTCCCAGACTTTCCCCAGTAATCAAGGCTTGCAGCTCATATTTTTCGCTTTCCCGCTGGGCAATTTCCATCATCAGCCGCCGCATAATCAGGGTAAACAGCTCTTCCGGACAATGTTCCCGGATGGCTTCCTGGATTTCGGTAAAGGGAACGCAGTGAAACTGAATCCGCCCGGAATACTGACTGACGATTTTACAGAGAGTTTCCACTTTTTCCAACGCCCGGTCACTGGTATAGGGGGGGCTTTGGAAGTGGATGGCGTGAAGCAAAAGCCCCCGTTTGGCCATCATATAGGCCGCCACCGGGCTGTCGATGCCTCCGCTGATCAACACCATGGCTTTTCCGGAACTGGACACCGGCATCCCACCGGCTCCCGGAGTCTGGGCTCCATGGACGTAGGCGTGTTCGTCCCGGATCTCCACCGTCACAGTCAGCTGGGGATGATGGACATCCACCTTTAAATGAGGATAGGCTTCCAGCAACGCTCCACCCAATTCCTGCTGTAATTGAGGGGAAGTGTAGGGAAACTGTTTGTCGCTGCGCTTGGCTTCCACTTTAAAGGTTTGAACATAGGGAAGCTGATCCTTCAAATATTCCACCGCTTCCTGTTTGATGACGTCCAGATTCTTCTTGGTCACCAAGGTTCTGGAAAAAGCAGAAATGCCGAAGATCTTACTGATGGCCTGGGCCATCTCGTCAAAATCCATGTTCTCCTCTTTGGGTTCCACTCGGATGGTGGACTGACT
The DNA here is from genome assembly GCA_019416775.1 of Oscillospiraceae bacterium. Lineage (GTDB taxonomy): Bacteria > Bacillota > Clostridia > Oscillospirales > Ruminococcaceae > Egerieicola. Next base: position 17,444 of record DXWR01000068.1, read on the forward strand.
TTTGGTGATGTTTACCTTCCCGAACTTTTTTAACCGGAATCGAATGTTCTTCACTAAAATTTGTTCAAAGGTGTGCCGGTTGAGTCCCTTCAAGGCAATCTCCCCGGTTTTAATCAAAATAGCTTCTCGCATCATCGTTCTCCTATTGGTTCTTTAGCGCAGTTTCGCCAACCGCTGCATTCCTTCTTCCACCCGGCGGACCAGCTCTTCCATCTCTTCTTCCGTATTTTCCGGTCCCAGACCGATGCGCAGGGCGGTGTCCGCCTCCCGATCGGTTTTCCCCAGGGCTTTCAGCACATGGCTTTTCGCCCCTTTGGCGCAGGCGGAGCCGCTGGATACACAGATGCCGTACTGCTCCAAAAAGTGAAGATTCACTTCACTGCGGATATCCTTCACCGAAAAATTCAAAATATAGGGGACACAGTGCTCGTCGCTGTGGAAGATAATCCCCTCCAACCGGCCAAGCCTCTCCCGCAGGCAGGCGTTTAACGCCTTATAGTGCTCCAGATGGGCGGGTGCGGTTTCCATCAGCCAGCCGGCCGACGCTGCAAAGGCGGCAATTTGAGGCATAGCCTCGGTACCCACCCGCAAATTTTTCTGCTGGTGCCCGCCGTAAAGCAGGGGAACCAAACGCACTCCCTTTTTCACCGCCAGCAGGCCCACTCCTTTGGGTGCATAAACTTTGTGTCCGCTGGCGGAAAACAGATCGATGCCGGATTTGCGGAAGGAAAAGGGGATCTTTAAAAACCCTTGAACCCCATCCACATGAAACAGCACTTCCGGATCCTTGCGCTTTACCGCTCTGGCAATCTCTTCCACCGGCAGCCGCAGTCCGGTTTCGTTGTTCACCAACATAACACTGACCAGCGCCGTTTTTTCGTCCACCGCCTGGAAAAAATCCATGGGGTCAAATTGGCCGTTGGATTTCGGGGAGATGTACTCCACTTCGTATCCTTCCTGGGCCAGCTGTTTGGTGAGTTCCAGCACCGAAGCGTGCTCAATGGCGGTGGTGATCACTTTATTCCTCTGCCGCCGCCGGGCGGTTAACCCGCCTCGGATGGCTAAATTGTTGCTTTCAGTGGCCCCGGAGGTGAAGTAGACCTCCTCTGGCTGACAGTCCAGCCCTTTGGCCAAAGTCTCCCGGGCGCTGCGGAACACCTTTTCCGCCTGGTAACCCAGAAAGTGCAGGGAAGAGGGGTTTCCAAATTCTTCCTGCATCACATGCACCGCCGCCTCCACTGCCTGAGGGCAGACCTTGGTGGTGGCACAATGGTCCAGATAAATCAAAGGCTTGTTCAACTTTTCACGTCGTCCCTTTCACTGTTGGTGGTGATTTCAACTTCTCATTATACAGGATTGCCGGGAAAATTTCCACCGCTATCGGTGAATTTTCCGGTATATTTTTCAATTTTCCTCCCATACTAGGAGAAAATGATGATATGGGAGGAAGCCCTATGAACCTTCATCTGGACCGGCGCTGTTTGATACGGCTGATTATCTTCGCCATTGCCATTCCAGCGGTGCTGGTCACCTATCTCTGCATGAATTATGCCCGGGCCGTCTCAGCGGAAAACGCCCTGGAAAGCAGCTATCTAAAAAACATCAGCAACCTGTCCGCCTATCTGGAAAACCTGGACAACGCCCTAACCAAAACCATGTACTGCGGCACCGCTACCGCCTTTGGGGAAATGACCGCCACAGTTTGGCGGGAAGCGGGCTTTGCCAAAGACGCCTTAGCCAGTCTGCCCCTGTCCGAACTGAATCTGGAAAACAGCTACAAGCTGCTGAGCCAGGTGGGGGACTATGCGGTGAGCTTAAACAAAACCGTTTCCCAAGGCCAAGACCTGTCCCAGGAACAGATTGACCAGCTCTACACCTTAAAGGACTACACCCAATCTATGCGCAGCGAAATCATTCTTATTGAGGACCAGATCCGCACCGGGGCCATTTCACTAAAAAAGGTGAGCAATGCCGTTTCGAACTCCTCCGGCCAGGAGGCTCTGACCTTGGATAACTCTGCGGAAGAAATGGAAGAAAGCCTCTCCGACTACCCCACTCTAATCTATGACGGTCCCTTTTCGGATCATATCAACTCCTCCACCCCGCGGATGGTCCAGAATCAGCCGGAAATCTCCAAAGAGCAAGCCCTGGAAAAAGCCGCCGCCATCACCGGACTGTCCGCCGAGGAACTAACCGATCAAGGGGACACAGCCGGACATCTTCCCTGCTACAACTTCGGCAACGGAGAAGTCTCCATTGCCATCACCAAACAAGGCGGCTATCTTCATTATTTGATGAACAGCCGCATCCCTCAAGGCAGTGCTATTTCAGCAGAAGACGCCGTGGCCATTGGGGCTGAGTGGCTGACCAAGCAAGGCTACGATTCCATGCAGGATAGTTACTATGAAATCAACGGCAATCGAATTACCATCAACTACGCCTACGCCCAAAACGGCTCCATTCTTTGCTATCCCGATTTGATTAAACTCACTATCGCCCTGGACAATGGGGAAGTGCTGGAAGCAGAGGCCAGCGGCTATCTGGTCAATCATCAACAGCGACTGGAACTTACCCCCTCCCTCTCTGCACAGCAGGCGGCGGAATCGTTGAGCTCTCTCTTGACAGTAGAGAATTCCCGGTTGGTGGTGATCCCCACCAGTGCGCAAAAAGAAGTATTCTGCTGGGAATTTTCCTGTACCTCCCCAAAAGAGGAACAAGTCCTGGTGTATATCAACGCCCAAACTGGAGCTGAAGAACAGATCTTGGTGGTGTACACCGATGAAAACGGCACATTGACTATGTAAACGCAAAAAGAACGCACTCTGTTATCAGCAGTGCGTTCTTTTTTTATGGTATCATATCGGGGGAGATCACCAGTTCATGTTCACTTCTTCGCCGTTCAACAATTTTTGCAGCTCCGACTGCACCTTGTTGGTAAAGCTGGTAGAAGTAGTTACCGCTTTGGCGCCGTTTACCGACACTACCACCGTCCGGTTGCCCACATCGTAGTAATCCACAGTATCCTTGGAACCGTCAGTGTACTGATAGGTCACCGTCATAATAGGATCGGAAGTAACTTCGCTGCGGTTGACGGCATTGGCCTGGCAGGACATCACCAACTGATACCAGGTGGCAAAGTTGTCGCTGTCCAATACTGTGCCGTTATACTCTGCGCGGGTCTTGGTGGTAGCTTGACCGTTGTAATTGGTTTCGCCGGTGGCTACCTGGGAAAGCTGGAAGGAGTATTCGTTTCCGCCGAAGGAAATGCTCATGGCGGAGACGTTTTGAATATAAGGCACCAACGGAATGGGGGAAACAAGATCGTCGGCGGTGTAGCTCACCCAGGGCAGCAGCTCTTGATCTACCACATACACCAGGGGACTGCCGTCCCGCATGACGTAGCGGCAGGCTGTGCTGCCGGAAGTGACTTCATTGCCGATGGTCAGTTGAACGCCGGTGTCGTCCCAGCTCATAGAAACTTCTGCTGCCGGAGAAGCCAGGCCATATTCTTCCAACTGCTGCTGGGTGGGGTTGGAGGCCACCACGTCTTCTGCTTCAGAGCCAAAGATATTGAAGAGCAGATCGGCTTCCAGATCGGGATCCACCAAAGTGACCACCGGGCTGGTAAGTTCATACCGGCTGGCCACTGCCGTCAAGGTATCGTCACCGTATTTGGAGGTATCGGTGGGGGCCACTACAATATCCTCCGGCAGATCGGGACGATGAATGGTCAGATTGGTAATCACCGGGTCTTCTTCGGAACTGTACGCTTCCAGCAGGGTCCGATCTAAATAGGTATTGGGGTTAACGTCCAGCGTGGTGGAAAGGGAATTGGCCACTGCATACAGAGCCGGATCCCCCTCCAACATACAGTACTGTCCGGTAATGCCGGAAGTAGCGCTGCCGATGTACATGGTGTACACTCTTCCCCCATAAGAACCGGTCACAGTAGTGGTGGGGGTGGTCAAACCGTAAGTGGACAAATCCATGCCGGTGGTATCCTCAAACACAACGTCCAAATAGGTGGCATTGGTAAAAGTGCTCACTGCCGTGCGGATGGTGTAGCGGTCCAGGGGCAGATCATCATAACCGTCCATGGTATAGGCAAAGCTGGCCCCTTCCTCCAAATCATCGGAAGAGCGGACAGTATAGCTGCCGTTGGCGCCCTGGACAGTGAGGTATTCCAGATCGTCCACGTTTTCGTCGATCAAACCGTTGTCCACTTCGTCTTCCACCAAAGCAGAAGTTAGGTCGCTGGTGGTGCCGTCGGTATTTTGCTGCTGGCTCAGCACCAACAACACAATCAAAGCCGCCACCAGAACTACCACGCAAACCCCGGCAATGATTAAATTGCGGACTTTTTTACTCATGTTACTTTCTCCTCCGCATCAGCCAGAAGGTAAAGCCGCCAGCCAGTGCCGCCAACGGAATCACAATCATAAAGATCACAAAGGTGGTAATCGCTGCCGCATTGCTGGCGTTGAAGGTTTCGCTGGTAAAGCTTACAGACGAAATGTTGATGCCGCCTTCCTGGCCGGTGAGGTCATTGATTAAATCCACCATGTATTCGTTGTTGTTGTACCGGGCATCGCTGATGACGCTGTCTGCCAGCAAGCCGTCGCTGCCCAGCACAATCACATTGGAAGTAATGGGGGTCAAGCCGTCATACCGGGTTTTTTGAGACAGCACTGCTGCGTTGTAGGTACCCACATGGTTTTGGACATAAGCGTTAGCGTCTTCCGTTTCGGAATAAGGCACAAGAGAAGTGGTTTCGGTGCTCTGAATCAAAGAGGTGGTGGTAATGTTATCCTGGGTTTCAAACAGCAGATTCACCGGACGGGTATACATACCGATAAAGGGGAGGGTGCTGTCCCGCAGAGCAGCGGTGTGGTCTTCATCTACAATGTTCATGCCCATCACATAATTATTGTTGTAGGCATTGTTGTTGTCGGTTTCATACATCATACCGTCCAAGCTCACTTCAATGCCCCACTCCGCCAAATAGGCATCCAGATTGGGGGTAATGGAGTTCACCGCACCAGTAGCATCATCAGTACTTACCTGTTGAAAATTAGCTATGTAAAGCAGAGTTTTACCGAAATTGCCGCCGTTGGTCAAAAAGGCGTCGATCTGCTCCAATTCCGCATCGGTGTAATCCACCATGGGAGCGCAGATCACTACCAAATCATAGGAATCGTCCAAAGTAGTGGAAGCTAAATCCACATCGGTCATTTGGTAGTTGTTGTCCTCCAGGATGGTATTGAGGCCGGCAGAAGTGGTTTCGCTGTGGCCGGTGATTACGGCGCAGTTGGTGAGCTCATTGGCAGACACATAGCTGATCGCGCTGGTCATTACCTGTTCTGCATCGGAGAAGTACTGATAGCTGGTGTAATCGTCGTTGTATTCCGCTACCACCAGTTCGGAAGGGTCTACCACCCGGATCCGCTGAGCGCTTTCCACAATGATGTCTGCTTCCGACAGGTTGTAGTCGGCATAATTAGCGGAAAAGCTGGGGTCTTCCATCAGGTCCACATACCGCACAGTAATGTGACTGCTGTATTGGGCGTACTGCTTGATGATTTCGTTGGCCTGATAGTAATACCCATTGGCATCGGAATTGGCAAATTCATTTTCATTCATGCAGACGGTGATGGTAATGTCTTCATCCAAACCCTGCACATATTGAATAGATTGTTCTCCCAATTGAAACCGGCTGTCATCGGTAAGATCCACGCTGCTGGGGAACAGCCCCAACAACACTCCCACAATCACATTCACCAAGATCACCGCAACCACCACTACAATGGTGATGATGGTGGACATGGTGCCGTGCTTGAACCGGCGGGAGGATAGAAATTTCGGTTTGTTCATAGCGTTTTGTTCTCCCTCCATTAACTCCAGCGGCGGCGCTCCAACACCCGCACCGACAGGAAATTAAAGATAAAAATGACGCTGGCAAAAAAGATCACATTGCCGAAGTCCAGAATTCCGTTGGTGAATTCACTGTAACGGCTGGTAAAGCTGATGGAACTGAGGACATTCTGCGCCCAGCTCCAAGGCACGGCGGTGACGAAATAGTCCAGCATATAGAAGAACAGGATCACTGCAAAGCTGATGATGGCGGCGGCCAGTTGGGACTGGGTCATGGTAGAGATAAACAGGCCGATGGAGATGAAAGCGCCGCCCATCAAAATCAAACCGACCAGGTTGCCGATAAAGATGGACACCTGGGGAGTGGCAAAGGAACCAAGCACAATGAAGTCCACTAATGTCATAGCCATGCCCACACCGAACAGGGCCATTGCCGCCAAGAACTTGCCCCAGATAATACCGGACAAGCTCACCGGCGCGGTGAGCAGGGCTTGGTCGGTTTTCATTCTGGTTTCTTCACTCATCAGCCGCATGGTCAACACCGGGATGCAGATCATCAGCACCATCATCATGTTGGAAAAGATGTAGGAAATCATGTTCACTCCGGCACTGATTAACACAAACAAGTTCAACCCGCAAAAAAACCAGAAGATGGCCAAGAAAACCCATCCAATGGGATTTTTAAAGTAAGCGAAAAACTCCCGCTTAAAGATCGCTGTCATTTGCTTTCTTCCTCCTTCTCATCCTTGGGACCGAAGAGCTTGCGGAATTTGCTTTTCTCTTCCGGGGCATTTTGCTGTTCTTCCTTCCGGTTTTCCCGAGCAATAGATTGGGCTACCGCGGGATCGGTGAGGCGGATAAAGATGTCCTCCAGGTTCATGGCGTTGTGCTTAAATTCCAGCATAGGCCAATCCCGTTCTCGGAGCAGTTCAAATACATCCTCCCGAATATCCTGGTTTTCTTTGGGCTGAAGCAAAAACTCATAGACACCCTGTTCTTTTTGACCATGGGGACGGACGCTATCCATCTTTTCCAAACGGCTCAACGCAGTCAAGGCATCGGTTTGAGGAGCCTTCACCCGTAGGGTGTAGCGCTTGTCCTTGCTGAGTTTTTCCGAAAGGTTGCGCTCGGTGTCGTCCGCTACAATAACGCCCTGATTGATGATGATCACCCGGTCGCACACCGACTGCACTTCACTCAAAATGTGGGTGGAGAGGATGACGGTGTGGTTGCGGCTGAGAGACTTAATCAGGCTGCGGATCTCAATAATCTGGTTGGGGTCCAGACCCACAGTAGGTTCGTCCAGAATCAGCACTTCCGGATTGCCGATCAAGGCTTGGGCAATGCCCACCCGCTGTTTGTAACCTTTGGACAGGTTAGCAATGAGACGGTCCTTCACATGGCTGATCTTCACCATACCACACACCGTATCCAGATGCTTGGCCTTGTTGGCGGTTTTGGCTTTTTTCAGCTCATAGATAAAATTTAAGTACTCCCACACGGTCATATCCGGATAGAGAGGGGGCAGTTCCGGCAGATAGCCGATGCACTTTTTGGCTTCAGTGGGCTCTTCCAGGATCTCGTGACCGTCGATCAGCACACGGCCTTCTGTAGCGCTGAGATACCCGGTGAGGATGTTCATGGTCGTGGATTTCCCGGCGCCGTTGGGACCTAGAAAACCGACGATTTCGCCTTTTCCCACCGAAAAGGAGATCCGATCCACCGCCAGCTTGGAGCCGTAGCGCTTGGTCAGACCTTGAATTTCGATCATGGTTCTTTCCTCCATTTTGCTAAACTTTGTGAGTTTGCACAAATACAGCTTATACTATAGCACAATTTCCGGCGATTGGAAAGCAGTTATTTTGCAAGATTTATGAACAAATTGTGAATGAACCATGGAAAATTTAGAACTGCTTGACAATTCTTTTCAGCGCTATTATAATGTATCTATTATTCAACCCGGCTTTTTTCCCAAAAGGCCGGGAATTTCTTGTAATGCAAAGCGAGGGAACCGCCATGGCCGAACGGGAATATCAGATAACACAGGAAAGCTACAACAAGCTGGTAGCGGAACTGGAGGAAATGAAAAGCGTCAAGCGCAAAGAGGTCAGCGAAAAAATCAAAGTTGCCCGCTCCTTCGGCGATTTGTCGGAAAACAGCGAATACGACGAAGCCATGAATGAACAGGGCATCCTGGAAGCCCAGATTAAAGAAAAAGAAGCGTTTCTTAACCATGTGGTAGTGGTCAGTGAAGAGGACATCACCACCGACAAAGTAGGACTGGGTATCGAAGCCACGGTGAAAAACATCGACCGAGACCGGATTCAAGTGTTCCGTCTGGTCAGCTCCAACGAAGTAGACCCCACCGGCGAAGTAAAGTATATCAGCGAAGACTCCCCCGTGGGCAAAGCTCTAGTAGGCCACAAAGTAGGGGACCTCTGTGAAGCAGAACTTCCCGGCGGACGGATCGCCAAATATGAAATTTTAGAGCTCAAGCGCAGCAATTAAGCAGCAAAAACAGGAAGAGGGAATCAACAAGATGAATCAAACGCAGCAGCCCCAGCTCAGCGACCTGTTGCAGGTGCGCCGGGAAAAGCTGGATCAGCTCCGCCAGGCCGGATTGGACCCATTTGTCCAGACCAGCTACCCGGTGGACACCCATGCCAAAGACATCACCGACCACTATGACCAGTACGAAGGCAAAACCGTCTCCCTGGCAGGACGGATGATGTCCAAACGGGTGATGGGCAAAGCCAGCTTTTCGGATTTACAGGACGGCAGCGGCCGGATGCAGCTCTTTGTGGGACGGGACAACCTGGGAACCGAATCCTATCAATGGTTTAAGAAATACGACATCGGAGACATCATCGGCGTACAGGGCGAAGTATTCACCACCAAAACCGGTCAGATTTCGGTGCGGGTGCACCAAATGACCCTGTTGAGCAAGTCACTTCAACCTCTGCCGGAAAAGTTCCACGGTTTGACCAACACCGATCAACGCTACCGCCAGCGGTACGTGGACCTGATTATGAACCCCGAAGTCCGCGATACCTTCATCAAGCGCTCTCAGATCATCTCCGCCATCCGGACCTATTTGGCGGGAGAAGACTTCATGGAAGTAGAAACTCCTATCCTGGTCAACAACGCCGGAGGCGCCGCTGCCCGTCCCTTTGAAACCCACTTCAACGCCCTCAACGAAGATCTGAAACTGCGGATCTCCTTGGAGCTGTATTTGAAGCGGCTGATTGTAGGTGGTTTAGAACGGGTCTATGAAATCGGCCGGGTGTTTCGCAACGAAGGCTTGGATACCCGCCACAACCCGGAATTCACCTTGATGGAGCTGTATCAATCTTACACCGACTACCACGGTATGATGGACTTGACGGAAAACCTCTACCGTTATGTGGCCAAGACGGTGCTGGGCACCACCACCATCACCTATAACGGGGTGGAAATGGATCTGGGTAAACCCTTCAAGCGGATCACTATGGTGGACGCCGTCAAGGAATACTCCGGCGTGGACTTCAACGAAATCCACACCTTGGAAGAAGCCCGGGCCGTGGCCAAGGAAAAGGGTATCGAATACGAAGAACGCCATCAGAAAGGGGACATCCTCAACCTCTTCTTCGAAGAATTTGTGGAATCCCATCTGATCCAGCCCACCTTTGTGATGGATCACCCCATTGAAATCTCCCCCTTGACCAAGAAGAAGCCGGATAACCCGGACTATGTAGAACGGTTTGAGTTCTTCTTAAACGGCTGGGAGATGGCCAACGCCTACTCGGAGCTCAACGACCCCATCGACCAGCGCCAGCGGTTTGCCGCCCAGGAAGAACTGTTTGCCCAAGGAGACGAAGAAGCCAACCACACCGATGAGGACTTCCTCAACGCTCTGGAAATCGGGATGCCCCCTACCGGCGGCATCGGATTTGGCATTGACCGGATGTGTATGATCTTCACCGATTCTCCCGCTATCCGGGACGTGCTGCTGTTCCCGACCATGAAAACCTTAAAGGATGGCAGCGAAGCCAACGATTCCGACGAAGAAGCCCAAACAGAAGAATAACAAAATTACCCCAGTGGATAATGTTCCGTTGGGGTATCTTCATATCAAGCAAAAATAGGAGAAATCACCATGATCATCGAACACAATCCCAAAGAATTGGCCGCCATGGAAGAATTTCACAAGGGCAACCGGCAAAAGGGGCTGGAATTGCAGGAAGAATTTGCCGCAGCTTTCCGGGAGGAATACAAAGAAAAGGATCACTGCCCCTGCCAAAAAGCCTGCCGCTACCACGGCAACTGCAAGGAATGCGTGGCCATTCACCGGGCTCATCAGGAACACGTCCCCAACTGCATGCGCCCCATCCTCAACCAAAAGATCAAGCTGCTGTCCCAGCTCACAGAACACACCATTGCAGAGGAAATCCAGCCTCCCAGGGAAGTGCTGCGGAAAGAATTTTTATGACCTCCCGGCAAAATCAACTCCTGGCCCGGCAGATTTCCGCCACGGTCCGGTAAACGGAGTCGGTAAAAAGTAGATAATAAGTCACGTTGGCTTCGGGATCGGTGACGGGAATCTTATTTCGCTTACGATACAGCTCCTGGGAATCTCTGGCCAGATCGGTGGTAAAGCAAGGCAAGGAGGAATGGCGCACTAATTCTGCAAATTCAAAAGAATCGGTCTGCACCAAAAACCGGGAAGCCGGCATCTTTTCCCGACAGAGTTTGTCCCAAAATCCAATCTGGGAGAGGAGCAGGCAGTTAAAGCCGTTCAGTTCTTCAAAGGTTAAACTTTTGCAATGGGCCAAATAGTGTTCCTTTGGCACACAGACCGACAATTTTTCTTCCAATAAGGGCACACAGCCCACCCCCTCCAATTCCACCGGCCAAGGCAGGATTCCCAGCTCGCAGTCCCCGTCTGCCACTTTGCGGATGATTTCCACTTCTTCCGATAGAGTGGAAGAGATGGTCCGACCGGGAAATTCCGAGGACAAAATGGGGAGCAGCGACCACAGGGGGGCCGGGGCGCAGGACTGCACGGTAATGGTGTGCAGCCGCTTGTCAAAGGCCCGGACCTGTACCACCGCCTCCCGGGCATCTGCCAACAAGTTTCGGGCATATTCCACCGCCTTTTTCCCGGTATCATTCAACTGGATTTTGTTTTTGCTGCGGGAAAACAGGGCGACTCCAAATTCCTCTTCCAGGTGCTGCATGGTTCGGGTGATGGTGGGTTGGGAGAGATGCAATACTTCGGCGGCTTTGGAGAGGGTGCCCTGATCCGCAAACACCACCAACTGTTCCAATTCCAACAAATTCAGCATTCAGATCCTCCTTTCACTATTCATTTTATGAAATCTGTAATTCAATATT
>DXWR01000069.1 GCA_019416775.1 Oscillospiraceae bacterium
AATCCATCACCGCCTTGAACAACGGTCTCACCGCCTTTCCAGGCATTGTTCTCTTTGCCAGCTACGACCATGAATTTGTCCAGACCATCGCCAATCGGATTATGGAGATCACCCCGGACGGCACGCTCATCGACCGGCAGTCCAGCTATGACGAATTTCTTCAATGGCGTCTGGGGGTGGAGGTGGATTGAACCTCTTTGATCTGCCTTCCCTATTCCCAGAGGAAGAAGTGACCCAAGAGCTGCTTTCTGTCCCTAATATCCGGATTGAGCGCATTCTCTCCAGCGGCCAAACCTCTCCGGAAGGATTTTGGTACGACCAGGAAGAAAATGAGTGGGTGACCATCCTGGAAGGGGAAGGGGAGGTGGCTTACCCGGACGGGAGCAAGGTGCGGCTGCAGAAGGGGGACACCTTGCTGCTGCCCGCCCACCAAAAACACCGGGTAAGCTACACCAGTACCCCTTGCCTCTGGCTCTGCGTTTTTTATCCCAACCAACAGGAGGAAACCAAATGAGCGATTCTTTGATTGCCCGCTTAAATGGACTCACTGCCCTGTCTCGCCAGCGGGAGCTGACTCAGGAAGAACAACAGGAGCGGCAGGAGCTACGGCTGGAATATCGTCAGCGCTGCCGGGAAAATCTTAGGGCTCAGCTGAAAGGTATTCAGTCGACGGGGAAATAACATATCGTATTATTTCGATATTATATTACAAAATTGGCAGATTTTCCTGCGAGGAAGGTCTGCTGTTTTGTATTATATAGAAGAAATATGACGAATAGTAATCTTCCGGCCGGTGAATTTCACAGCATCTTCACAGAGGGGGAAGGACTGAGCGGTTGTGAAAAGCACCCTGTCATGCTATAATAAAGGTGTCAATTTCACCCAAACCCTGGACTTCCCCTTTGCCTTGCCCGCAAAATATTGTGTACTGTTTTGTTCCATCGGTCTGTTGGGCTGGTGGCAAAATCAGGGGAAATCCACAAGGTATCGAAATCAATCAAAGAATGGGATAAAAGGAAGGCAGTTTATGGACGCAGCCGCTGTGAAACAATTACAAAGGCGCTATTACCGCAAAGCGGTGGGGGCATCGGCCTTGGCCTTGGTGGGGTATTGCCTGTTGAGCTTATACCTCCAGTGGTTTTGTCTGCGGCTGGGAGCCTTTTGCTGGACGGCGGTGGAGTATTGCAGCGGAAGCCTGAGTCAAGGGACATTTTGGCTGGAGTACCGCTATGGAGTGGCCCAGCTCCAGCGAAGCGAGCTGTACTTTGCTCTGTCCCAGATCGTCCTCATCCCCGTAACGATGATTGCGGCGGGGTGGAAGTGCCGGCAGGATGCCGGGATTTTTTCCGGCTTGATCAAGGGAAAAATCGACGGGCGGCGACTGGGATTGGGCTGTGTTGCGGCGCTGTTTTTCTACAGCATTTGCCAGCTGCTGAGCTACCTTTGGCAGGTGCTGTTCGGCAGCATGGGATTGCCTGCGGCCAGCATCCCTACGGTGAATTGGGCGTTGGGGGATCCTTGGATGACCCTGTTGCTGACGGTGTTCATCAGTCCTGTGGTGGAGGAATGGTTGTTTCGGGGAGCCATTTTAAACCGGCTGCGGCCTTATGGGGACAGCTTTGCCATTGCCGCTTCCGCTATCCTCTTTGCCCTGATGCACAACAGCTTACCTCAGTTGTTTTTGGCCCTAGGCGTGGGCTCAGTGCTGGGTTGGCTGGCAGTGCGCACCGGAAATCTCCGCACCGGGATTTTGCTGCACATGCTGGTGAACCTGCTGGATTGGGGACGGCTGATGCTGCTGGATCAGGTGGCTGGGATCACCTTCTGGCTTCAGGTTCTCTGGGTGATCGCCCTGGTGACCTGTGGGGCGGTGCTGTTCCGGTTGTCCGGGATAGGACGGCTGAATTTGGAGTTTGCTCCGGGGAAGATCGCCATTGCCCATCCCTGGATCCGGTTTTTCCTGCATCCGGCAGTGTGGCTGGTGGCAGGGTATTGCCTGTACCGTTTGGTGATGGGGCTGTAGGCCCGAAAAAAGAAAATCGAAACGAGAACCCCTCTGTGTTTTGTGCACAGAGGGATCCTTTTGCCTGAAATCAGGCCATAAAAAACTCCCTCGCAAGGAGGGAGCTTCTTTGGTTCTGTTTTATTAGTAGCAGACACCCTGAGCGATCATGGCGTCAGCAACCTTCTTGAAGCCGGCGATGTTGGCGCCGTTCACCAGGTTACCGGGGCAGTCATATTCCACAGAAGCATTGTAAGCGTTGTGGAAGATGTTCTTCATGATGCTCTGGAGCTTAGCGTCCACTTCTTCGAAGGTCCAGCTCAAACGAGCGGAGTTCTGGCTCATTTCCAAACCGGAGGTGGCTACGCCGCCGGCATTGGCAGCCTTAGCAGGTCCAAACAGCACGCCGTTTTCCTGGAACACAGCAATGGCTTCGGGGGTGGAGGGCATATTGGCGCCTTCCGCTACGGCCATCACACCATTGGCAACCAGGGTCTTGGCTTCTTCGCCGTTGAGCTCGTTCTGAGTGGCGCAGGGCAGGGCAATGTCGCAGGGAATAGTCCAGATGCCGCGGCAGCCTTCATGATATTCGGCGCCGGAAACACGCTGCACATACTCTTTGATCCGTCCGTGTTCCACTTCCTTGATTTGCTTGACCACATCCAGGTTGATGCCGTTGGGATCGTAGATATAGCCGTTGGAGTCGCTGAGAGCAACCACCTTGCCGCCCAGCTGGGTGGCCTTTTCGGTGGCGTAGATAGCTACGTTGCCGGAACCGGAGATCACCACGGTCTTGCCTTCAAAAGAGGTGTTCTTCATGCACTGGAGCATTTCCTGAGTGAAGTAGCACAGGCCGTAACCGGTGGCTTCGGTCCGAACCAGGCTGCCGCCGAAGGTCAGGCCCTTGCCGGTGAGAACGCCGGTGAATTCGTTGCGCAGCCGCTTGTACTGGCCGAACATAAAGCCCACTTCCCGTGCGCCCACGCCGATGTCGCCGGCAGGTACGTCGGTGTCGGGACCGATGTGCTTGCACAGCTCGGTCATGAAGCTCTGGCAGAAGCGCATGATTTCCATATCGCTTTTGCCTTTGGGATCGAAGTCGGAACCGCCTTTGCCGCCGCCCATGGGCAGGGTGGTCAGGCTGTTCTTGAAGATCTGTTCAAAGCCCAGGAATTTGATGACAGAAGCGCAGACGCTGGGGTGCAGACGCAGGCCGCCTTTGTAGGGACCGATGGCGGAGTTGAACTGGCAGCGGAAGCCCCGGTTCACCTGAACCTTACCATTGTCGTCTACCCAAGAAACACGGAACTGGATGAACCGTTCCGGCTCTACCAAACGTTCGATGACGCCGTACTGTTCATAGCGGGGATCTTTCTCCACTACCAACTGCAGGGATTCCAGCACTTCTTCCACGGCTTGCAAAAATTCGCTTTCGCCGGGATTTCTGCGCTTGACCTGCTCCATAACACGCTGCATGTAGCTGTTTGTGATTGCCATAGCTGATTGCCTCCTTAACGTTCCATGGGAAAGGTTACAAAAGAAAGTTTCTAAAATAATTCCATTTCTATTTCAGAAAAATCTATGTGATTACCTACGAAAATTAGGAATTCTCCCCCTTCCGCATCTTTGACAATTATAACAAAATGAATTTGAAAATGCAACTCCTTTTCTCTATTCTTTAAAAAACAGGGTTGCTCTTGCTATATTTAAGGAAGAACCAGGCTATATCTTAAAAAAATTACGTGAAAACAAGTTTCTTTCCTGCAAAATGGATAAAAAACTGAGAAAGTGCCGGTTATTTTGACAGGGAGGAGAAAGGCTGGAAAGAGTGCAGGAAGGATGAAAACCGAGACATTAGGAAAAGGAGAGGGAAAGGAAGTTCTCGCCGGAAAATCACTGCATTTCAAGGAAAAAATCTGTCTAGCCAGCCTGCAATGGGAAAACAACTTTTTTCGGCCACCTGTTTGCTGCTTTAAGACAAAAAAAGTCCGCCTTGCCGTCGTGCAGTGATAAAAACCCGCTTAGCAGCAGGGTGGATGACCTCCTGTGCCTTCGTTGCTCCCTTCGTCCCTTGCGGGGAGGTCTGCAGTCCGGCAAAACAGAGAACAGTCTCCGATTTATCAAGTGTTGGATTAATATAAGCTGCACTAACGAATCAAGGCAGAACCCTTCATCGATATTTAGTATAACACGCTTGGGGATAAATTTCAATGGGAAAGTTTAGTCGCTTGGTGCGGGAATTTGCAACAGGGGGTTAGGTTTGGTTTTCCTGTTCCCAGAGCTGTTGAAACCTGGCCAGGAACAGCTCATAGATTTCCTGGTATTCTTCTTCGCTGTCCAGGCTGGCCATCATCTCCACCCCGTCTTCTTCCACCATGCCCATAATCAGCAGGTCTTCCGGCTTTTCCAGCCGCACCTGGGCGTCGGGGTAAAAAGGGGTCAGGGCAAAGTAGCGGCGGTCTTCCACATCCATCACGTCCAACAGTTCAAAGGTCTGCTGGTTGCCGTCCTGGTCGGTGAGGGTGTACAGGTTTTCCGGATCGTATTCCGGGGCCATGGCAGTGTCTCCTTTTTGAAAAAATTCAGGGCAAAAAATGCACTCAACATTTATAGTATACACT